>NZ_JAKTIJ010000017.1:0-88969 GCF_027855275.1 Acinetobacter sp. AOR12_HL
AGAGGTGGATCAGGAAATTTGAACAACACTTATAAGTGATATTTTGCTCCCCAAATGATGTTATAAACATCAATATATGGAGTATTTTATGGCACGTAGACCAAGAAGAAATCATTCAAATGATTTTAAAGCTAAGGTAGCACTTGCTGCGATTAAAGCAGAAAAAACACTTGCTGAATTGAGTGCTGAATTTGATGTTCATCAAAACCAAATTATCGACTGGAAAAATCAACTGATTTCAGCTTCCTCGCAAGCTTTCGATCAATCAAAAGCTCCAACAGAACCACCCATCGATCTAAAAAAACTACATGCAAAAATCGGTGAGCAGGCATTAGAAATTGATTTTTTAGAAGGTGTGTTGAAGAAACTGGGCCGCTTCAACCACAAAAGTTAATCGATGACTCACTTCAGATTTCAGTATCTAAGCAAGCTCAGCTGCTGAAAGTCTCCCGTGGTTGTTATTACTATCGCCCAAAACCTGTGAGTGCATCAGATCTGAAGCTGATGCGGTGTATGGATGAGTTACATATGCAATACCCTTTTGCAGGTAGCCGTATGATGCGTGATTTGTTGAATCGTCAAGGACATCATATAGGACGACGTCATACACGTACTTTAATGAAGAAAATGGGCATTAATGCGTTATATTGCAAACCAAATTTAAGCCAGGCTAATCAAGCTCACCGCAAATATCCATATCTGCTCAAAGGATTGGCTATTCAGCGCAGTAATCAAGTGTGGTCTACGGATATAACGTATATCCCTATGGCAAAAGGCTTTGTTTATTTATGTGCTGTGATTGATTGGCATAGCCGCAAGGTACTTGCGCATAGAGTATCGATTAGTATGGAGGTTACATTTTGCATAGAAACATTAAATGAAGCTATTGAAAAATATGGTCGACCTGAAATATTTAATACAGACCAAGGCAGTCAGTTTACCAGTGATGCATTTATTGATGTATTGAAATCAAATGACATCCAAATCAGCATGGATGGTAAAGGTCGATGGGTTGATAATGTGATGGTTGAACGATTATGGCGGAGCGTTAAATATGAAGAGGTGTATCTCAAAGCCTACAGCAATGTTTTGGATGCGAAGAAGCAATTAAACGCATATTTTGAATTTTATAATTTGAAACGACCTCATTCGAGTCTGGACAAAATGACTCCAGATGAGTTTTACTATGACCAGCTACCACAACAAAATAAGGTAGCTTAACTAGAGCAGAGTATCACTTATAAATAAGCTTTTAGTTGTTCAAACATGTGGGACCACCTCTAAGCCAGAAGTTATTTCTCTTTAGAACAGATAAACAAATCAAAAAATATTTGAATCTTCCTGTATTGTCTTTGTTTCAAATTGCAGTTACGGTCAGAAAATAAGCCATAACGATGTATAACTAATAACTTATTCAGGTAATTTTTTTAATTAACGATGAGGATAACAACGATGACTACTGAAAATAAATTAGATGAATTAAAGGCAAAAGCGGCTGATGCAAAAGTACAAGGTGAAAAAGCTTTGGACGATTTAAAAGAAAATGTAAAAGAGAAACAAACTGCGGGTAAAGAAGCAGTTGCAGATAAAGTAGATGAGCTAAAGACCAAAGCGGCCGATGCAAAAGTACAAGGTGAAAAAGCCTTGGAAGATTTAAAGGAAAATGTAAAAGAAAAACAAGCTGCTGCAAAAGAGGCAGTTGAAGATAAAGCTAGTGATTTGAAAGGCAAACTTGATGATGCTCAGCATAGCCTGCAAGACAAGTTTGATCATTTACGTACTGAAGCAGCGCATAAACTTGATGATGCTAAAGCCAAAGCTGCAGAATTAAAGGAAGAGGCGGCTACAAAATTTGATGAGTTAAAAACTCAAGCAACTGCGAAATTTGATGAGTTGAAGAAAACAGCTACCGAAAAACTTAATAAATTGAAAAATCATGATTCTGCTGAATAAGCTGATTTAAACTAAAATCCGTACTCCTTACCTAAAAGATGAGTTCTGAAGTTAGTAATTATTCATCCCAAGGTGAGCGAGTGCGGAGCAATACTGTTACACTATCTCCATTAAGCTGTAATGATCTGTTTTTGGAGTAAACAATATGTCTTGGCTTTCTTCATTAAAATCCGTTTTTTCACCCGCACAAGAAGTGAAAGAAGAGGAAATCCAAACCGTACTCCAAAATTATTTATTGCCAGATTCAAAAGATGCTTTAAAAGAGCGCATTAGTCAGCTTCAAGTGCAAGGTCGTGTTTTACAACTCACCATTAATACTTTCCCAGACGAAAAAGAATACTTGCAGCAAATTCATGATGATTTAGCTGGCGCTTTGCAAAAGTGTGGTATTGAAGAACTTAATTTACATGTAGTTCAACAAAAGCGTCCTACACAAGAGAGTTCGGGTCAAGGTTGTTCATCTAAAGCACCGAAAGAGAATTCGAATTTACCTCCTGTGCTTGATGCTTCACCTAAGTCTGAACCGGATCCAAATAACCCACCCATTCAGAAAGCGGCGCCGCAACAAAGAGATGTGCCACTTCATCCTCGAATCAAGAATGTGATTTTAGTTTCATCAGGTAAAGGTGGTGTTGGTAAATCGACAACTACGGTCAATTTAGCGCTTGCCTTACAAAAAATGGGACTTAAGGTTGGGGTATTAGATGCTGATATCTATGGACCAAGTATCCCGACCATGCTAGGTAATGCTGGTAAAACTCCTCTGATTGAAAGTGAAAATTTTGTGCCTTTAGATGCTTACGGTATGGCAGTACTTTCTATTGGACATCTAACTGGCGATAACAACACACCTGTTGCATGGCGTGGACCGAAGGCTACAGGCGCTCTAATGCAATTATTTAATCAAACGCTTTGGCCAGATTTAGATGTACTCATGATTGATATGCCGCCGGGTACAGGCGATATTCAGCTGACACTTGCACAGCGTATTCCAGTGACTGGCTCAATCATTGTGACGACCCCACAAAATGTTGCTTTGCTTGATGCGACTAAAGGAATCGAGTTGTTTAATAAAGTTGGTATTCCGGTATTAGGTGTCGTTGAGAACATGTCGACCCACATTTGTTCAAACTGTGGTCATGAAGAGCAAATTTTTGGTATCGGTGGTGGTGATAAGCTTTCCGAGCAGTACCATATTCCATTGCTGGGTCGTTTGCCTTTAAATGCTCAAATACGTGAGCATGCGGATCAGGGCAAACCGAGTGTTGTTGCAATGGATGACGCAGCTGATAGTTATATCGATATTGCGAAAGCAGTGTGGCAACAGATTGAAAAAATCCCTCAGCGCACACGAGATGACAAACGAATTTTTTGATTCATTTGACCCGACTTTAAGTCGGGTTTTTTATTGGCTGATTAAAAGAAAAATTTAAATTACTGAATCTAAATAACAAAGCTAAACTTGAAATTGGCATGCAGATTGCTACTTTACGCTTCTTTTTCAAAGAAACAGGTGGAAAATGCAATTTAAGTATAGTTTGGGCGTTATCAGTTTATGTAGCGCTTTATTTTTAGTTGGATGTAATGATGACAACTCATCAGTTTCACAAACACCAACTGTTCAGGAACAAAAACAGAAGTTACAGCCGATTATTATTCAGGGTGCTTTACCCGTAGAGTCGGAAAGAATGGCTTCAAAGTTAGAAAATAAAACTGTTGAAAAAATAGGTGGCTGGACCTTTTGGAAAGGAACCTACAATGGTTATCCAATGATTATTTCTAAAACACGTATGGGGATGAGTAACTCTGCTGCCGCAACCGCTTTGGCAATTGAACGTTATAAACCGATTGCGATTATTAACCAAGGAACAGCAGGGGGGCACGATCCTGATCTTCATGTTTACGATATCGTTTTAGGAAAATATGCAACCAATATTGGGGCGTTTAGAACGCCTAAACAGCCATTAGGTGGTGGTTCAAACTCACTTACATGGGTTGAGGCTTTTGATGTTTTACCGACAGAAGAATCTGAGCCTGAGCCTATTGCAATTCGCAAATTTGAAGGTGACCAAGAGCTATTAATGGCGGCACATAAAGTACGTTATGACAAAGGTGAGGTGGTTGAAGGAACGATTGGCTCGGCAGATGTTTGGAATAATGAACTTGATCGAATTCAATTTTTCCATGAGCGTTATGGTACATCAGTTGAAGAAATGGAAGCGGCTTCTGTTGCGCAAATTGCTAGTCAATTAAATGTTCCGTTTTTAGGAATTCGAATTTTATCTAATAATATTACAAATAACGGGGCTTATGACCCTGGTACAGGAGAAGCTTGCCAAGACTACGTGCTTAACGTAGCTGAAGAATATATGAAATCTAAACTACCAAAATAACAATTTAATTTTAGGCAAGAAGATGAATTCTTATAGAGCGTCTTCTTGTTTTTTATGACCTGTTCTATTTTTCCAGTTTCGAATGACCATCCAACGCCAAAAAACCTCAGTCACTATATATAGTATGGTTGCAAATACAAACGCTTCGACAATGAGACCTGATATTAAAATTTTAGCGAGGCTCAAATCGATATGACCATGACCAAAATGCGTAATCCAACGTGAAATCTGGTGAAGCACCCCTAAAAGCATTTTCTTATTTATCATATGTACATGATAAATATGGGCACCAAACCAGAAACCAATATATAAAATAGGCGCTAATGTAAGAGGATTGCTGAGCCAAGCAAGCATTAAGCTAATAGGTAAATTAACTTCAAACAGTAAAACTGCCATAACAATAAATACACTATGAAAGGGTATAGGCAGTAAACCGAAAAAAGTCCCTACAAAAATGGCACGGGTAATAGATTTACGGTTGACATACCAAAGCACAGGATTAAGGGTTTTTTGCCCGAAAATCCTTAAAAATTTCATATTTGAAACTTTCTCTGGAGAAGGAAGCCAAGATTGAAAAAATTGCTTTGCCATAATCATAGGATAGTAGAGCGTAGGGGCTCGTATAAACACAGAGAAACAATATATTAATTGAAACTTATTAAAAGCTTAAAAATTAAACTTACTGCAGTAATAATTTATTATAGGCCTTTTTAATGTAAAAATAGATTTAAAATAAAAATACTTATATTACTTAAATATAATTTGGTACGCAAAACGCTGTGACTGACTCTATAGTTTTTTAGCTTAGAATTAATAAAATTTTAATAAATTATTGTTTATAAATAATTTTTAAATTTTATTTCTTAAGATATTAAAAAATTGTCTTACAATTAGATTTTGCCTTCTAGAATAATATCTATTAATCTGAGATGACTACATTGTGAGGTCATTCAATGATTTCATGGCTTTTTATTGGCTTGGTTGCCTCTATTTTACTTACCCCTGGCCCAACAAATACTCTACTTGCATCATCAGGAGTACAAGTAGGCCTCAAAAAATCTGCTAAATTAATTCCGGCAGAAGTTCTAGGGTATGTGATTTCGATTTCAGCTTGGGGAATGTTAATCGGGAAAGTTTCTGCAACGCTTCCTTTATTACCTCCTATACTTAAATTGCTCAGTGCTTGTTATATTATTTTTTTAGCAATTAAATTATGGCACACGGCAAATCAACAGCTTGAACTAGATCAGCCAACTATTCGCCCACGTGAATTATTTTGTGCAACTTTACTAAATCCTAAGGCATTACTTTTTGCTTCAGCGATTTTCCCTGTTGCAGCGTGGACTAATTTTCATATTTATCTCATTCATATGCTGGCTTATTTAGCTTTAATTACCCCAATTGCCTTATTCTGGATTTTTTTAGGGTCAGTCTTGGCTGCAAATAAAGTACGTTGGTTAAATCAATCAAATTTACAAAGAACAGCCTCGTTGGTTTTAGTTAGTTTCTCAATTCCAATTAGCTATTCTGCTTTATTAAATCTTTAAAAATTTATTCCGGGCTATTCTTAGCGATAAGAGTAGCCGTCATTGTTTTCATAATTGCTTTTTTACGTTAAAGTACGTCGCAATCAATGAAATTACCTTTTGGATAGAAAATACATGGCTATTAAGTCTGATCGTTGGATTCGCGAGATGAGCGAAAAACACGGCATGATTGAACCTTATGCAGAGAATCAAGTCCGTTTTGATAAGAATGGCGAAAAATTGATTTCCTACGGGGTCTCTAGCTATGGTTATGACGTACGCTGTGCCCGCGAATTTAAAGTTTTCACTAACGTACATTCTGCAATTGTTGATCCAAAAAATTTCGATGAAAAAAGTTTTATCGATATTGAGTCTGACGTTTGTATTATTCCGCCTAATTCATTTGCTCTAGCGCGTACAATTGAATATTTCCGTATTCCACGTAATGTTTTGACTGTGTGCCTTGGTAAATCAACTTATGCACGTTGCGGTATTATTGTAAATGTCACTCCTTTAGAGCCAGAATGGGAAGGGCACGTTACTTTAGAATTTTCAAATACTACGAACTTACCGGCGCGTATTTATGCGGGTGAAGGTGTAGCACAAATGCTATTCTTCGAAAGTGATGAAGTATGCGAAACCTCTTATAAAGATCGTGGTGGTAAATACCAAGGTCAAACTGGAGTTACACTTCCTAAAACATAAGTTGTTATAAATAGATGAGCTTTAAAAATGGGTCACTTTAAGTGGCCTATTTTTTATATATACCTTAGAAAGTGACGTTTATCGGAATATTAATAAGGTACATTTTCTTTTGTAGAAAATGATATAAAATGATCAAGAATTGATTTTTTTCTTTGATGTGGATCACACAAATTAAAAAGAAGCGAAATCGTAAATATCGGTATTTTTCTTATGTATTTAGTTTAAGAGTACATTAAAGAAAAAGAAGCCAAATAAAAAGAAATTAGATTATGCCCCCAAGGATACGGAGGTCGGTCATGCGACAGTTTACGTCTCTTCAGGTTGCGATATTAGCACTCGGAAGTTTATGCTTTTCTTCAGCTTATGCTGGTTCTACTTTAGTTCCAATGTCAGATGCTGAATTGTCAGCTACTCGTGGCCAAGCCTTGATGAGTATGTCTTATATTGCGCCTACCGATGCTGCAAGTAATTCTAATACTAACGGAAACATGGGCTTCTATCGACTTGCTCTAGATGCCCAATTAGAACTGAATGCCAATATTAAAAAATTACAGTTAGGTTGTGGTGGTGTCAATGGAGCAGGGGCCTGTGATATTGATATCGATTATTTAAGCTTAAGTGGTGGTACTGTAGATAGTACCAGTGCTGAACGTGCTGCCTCTTCAGCAGTTATTACTAATCCATTTTTAGAGTTCGCTGTTAAGAACCCGAATTCAGCGTCTACACGTGAAATACAAGGTTTCCGATTAAGTGCTAAATCGCTTTCGGGTTTACTTACCTTTGGTTTGCAAAATGGCGATGCTGCGAGTGGTATTAATTCTTTGAGTGGTTACTTAATTACTAAACCAACAGGCGGGACTGTGACAACGAATCCTTACTATGGTATTACTCAAGATGAAACAAACACAGCAATTACTGGTCGAGCAACTGTTCTAGGACAGGGTGTCACGGTTCCTTTTACATCCACTGCATATAACTTAAATTTAGGTGTAGGTACGGGTACATTGTCGATGGGGGAACAGATTATTACGGGTAAACGTATAAATACGGCTAATTTAAAAGCGACAGCTACAGTCGGCGGTCTGGCTATTAGTGGGACCCTAAATGCTACAGCTTCAGTACTTGGAATTCCTATTCCTATTTCTGGTAATGTAACAGGTTCTGTAGATAATCTAGATGTTAATGTAGCAATTAAACAAAGTCTGGGTTATTTCCATGCTGCACAATTAAATGGATCCGCAGGGTATCTTTCCGTACAGGGGGTAAATATTCTATGGCCTGAAGCTGCTTCTACTGCACAGACTGGGTGGTGGCTAGAACTCACAAATCCAATTGATATCGGCCAAATTACTCCTACAGGTAGCGTTGATATTGCACTTTCTACAATTGTTGATGCATTAGGGCAAGTAAGTGCTTACTTAAATAGTCCAGGTCACGCAGTAGAATGTGGAATTTTAGCAGCTAATTGTTTAATAGTAGGGAATCTTCCTGTAGGGACAGTTGATTTAACAGGAAAAACGCCAGCCTCTATGACCTTAACTAATGTTGTCTTACAAAAACAAAATTTCTCAGCTAACTGTTATGGCTCTTTGAAATTCTGTTAGTTGAGCTAAAAATCAATATTTTCATTCATCGGAAAAAAGCGTTTTTGCTGATTTAATTTTGCATTTGAGTAAATATTCAGCATAATGGAAATGTGGAAAGATTGGCAATTTTTAGAGTTTGCCCCTAGTGAGATGAAAAAGGAAATAATTTCATCTTGCCTCAAGGACTGTTCAAGAAAAAGAAATATGGTGCGCGGCATCGTATAAAACAGGAAGGTCATGATGACTACACTTAATTATACGGTCGGTTTTCAAAAAACCGTTTTAGCAAGCTTAATTGGACTCTGTTTAAGTCAATCTAGCTTTGCTCTTGAAGAACTTTCTGATGCCGGTTTAAGTGAAACTACGGGCGAAGGTATTGCAATATTACCTCAAAATGCATTTATGGTATTTCGTGGTGCTGGTCCAAATGAATCTGTAAATCAAATTATTACTGATCGTAGTAAAGATATAGGCTCTATTAACTATGTGCCTGTAGGACCCTTGAGTGTGGCTGCTGCCGATACTAGTGGTAATGGCACTGTGGGGCCAGAAGACCGCGCAGTAGGTAAAGCTGATATCTTTCTTTATGGTTTAGCACTTTCCAAATCGGACGGTGATGCAAACTCACGTATTGCCAATACTGCAACAGCAGCAGCGATTTCGAGTTGGGGCACAGCAGCCAATCCTTGGATATTTAAGGTAAAAACTGCTACGAATGTTCCTAATTTTAGTACAACGGATAGTTCTCTTTACCCTGTAACATATTTATCTTTAGAGGCTCCTTTATATCAACCAACAATTGATGGTGCAGAAGGAGCTGATGCATATAATTTAAAATTAGGATTATGGGCTGATGCCTTTGTACGGAATCCTAATATTGTAGCGACTACAGATGGCTCTTTAGCACAGTTCCAGTATGGCGATAGTAATGGATTAATTGGTACCAGTATTGATACAAATCGGGCTAACCGATTGCGCTTACAAGGTGTTTTAAATGGCTTTAGTCTGAATGGCAGCCAGATTAGTATGTTTCAAACTTTAGGTGGAGCAACTACTACAGGTGGAATGAGCCCCTTTTACAATAATACTTTAGGTATGTCTGGCCTAGTCCGCTTAAATACAGGTGATAGTAAAAATACCAGTATAGTGACTGAAAACGTTACGAGTCAAACCCAGACATATGCATCGAGTACCAATAATGGTTGGCAAACGGTACATGCAGGCGCAAATTCTACATTAAGCACGAGTAGCACTGGAGATTGTGGTAATAGTGGAACGGGAAGCTTTAGCACATTACGTGGATGTCGTTATTACGTAGAAAATCGCACAAGAACAGATACAAGAACATCAAGTAAGACGCGTAATTCCTTTAACGATACGAGTAAAGTCTTACGATTTAGTACCCGTGAAACTTCAGATTCACCAAATACATCAAACAAGTTATATACACCAGCATTGGATTCTACTGGTGCTATAGCACCGAAATTTGCTGATAGTGAGGGTTTATATTTATACAATCCAAATATTAATTTAGTATTAGGTAATTTATATCAACCCGTTATTTTAGGGACTGATGGTAAAAACTTTAGTATAGAAATTGCGAGAATTGCCAATAAGCCAGAAATATATAAACAGGTCTATACTGACTATACTGGTGCTGATACGACTTATAAAGGTTCTACTTGTAATGTTTACTCTTGTGCTAACCCAACGCATAGTAGTATCGCAATTGGTACGGTCTATAGTCCTGATAATGGAAAAACCTTGTTAGCAAATACAGGTGAAGGGGCAATAGGCGTTTCATTTGGGCGCTTAATTTCAACAGGTACGCAAGTTTCTGGAACCTCCGCTGGTAGTCTAGTGTCATTGAACAATTCTGTGTCTGGAACTACCTCGGCAACTATGACAGAAGTCCGTTTTAAGCAAAGACAACAGAATACTCAAACATGGAATCAGGAATATAGTTGTGGTTTATTTAATTCAGACTGTGGTTATAAAACTGCTGGTTATTTATATCAGTGGGAATATAACAAAGGAACAGGCACTTGGGTAATTACGGATCCAACAGCTAAACCAGCAGATGCACCACAGTGTTCTAGTCTATTAGGATGCACCAACAAATCAGGTTCAACCCCAATGTATGGAACTGTTTTAAACCGAGATTGGAATAATTCTGCTATTCCATGGCTCACATCAAGAAATGCTGTTGTCAATGATTTAATTGGAAGTAGTAATGGCACCACAGGCTATGTGATTCCAACTGCCAATCAGGCACCTGCATTATCCAATATTAGTCCTCTAAACAATTTAGGTTCAGCTGTTATTGATGGTGTTTTAATTCAACATTTAAAGCTCACCACAAAAGGTTTATAAGAGGAGAGTAACGCGATGAAAAAAATAACTGCTTTACTCTTTACTCTTTGTGCAACTGTGACTCATGCAGAGTTACAAACCTTGGATAATGATGCATTACAGGCAATTAATGGCCAAGCTGGTGCTGATTTATCACTCATGCTTAATTTAAACCAGACCAGTAACGGTATATTTGATAATGGCAGTGGTGGCGTTTGTGAAAAGGTAGAGTTCTGTCATATTGGTTTAGCAATTAATAAACGCTTTGTGCAAGCAGATGCGACTAAGCCAAGTGGTTGGGCTGAAAATAGCGACAGCGGTAATAAACTTTGGTTAGTATTTAAAGGTGTGCAAGGCACTTTAAATATTCAAAAAATGGGTTTGGATGGTGCTGATTTAAAGTATCTTGATAAAAGTAATACGGAAATTATAAAACCGGCTATTCAACTTAGTTTTAGTGCAGCACAGCCAATTTTAATTCGTAACTTTGGTTTTAATGCCTTATCAATTGAGCAAGATAACTTTACCAGTTCAACAACAGCGCAAGGCTCGAGTGCAAATATGTATGATTATGCATATTTCAAAAAGCCAACTTATGAGGCCACTGCTAATAGTGCAAACCAGCAAGTTGCTACTGCGACCCCATCGGCGTATGACCATGGACGTGAAACTGGTTTTATGGGCTTGATGATGAATGGGAATTTGGCTATCCAAGGAAAAGTCATGGTCTTTAGCTGTGATGGTAGCCATCCACGTTGTTAAAGGTTAATGTAGATTTCAAAGGAACTGAAGTGATGAACAAAAATAAAGAAAGTCACGGCTCAAAGTTTATTTTAAATACATTAACAGCCAGTATGTTGTTAGTGAGCGGACAGGTTTTTGCTTTAGAAGCGTTAACAGATGCCGATTTGAGTGCGGTCAATGGTCAAGATGGAATCTCGATACAAACGACTTTCAACGAAATCAATATTGATAATGCTTATTGGGACGACCATGCAGGCACACCAACAAGTGCTGATCAAATTTTAAGAGCTCAAGCGAGTGGTGTAAAAATACAAAAAAGCAATGCCTCTACACAAGCTTTAGGTACAAACTACCGTTTAGACGTAGGAAGTAATGCGACTACAGGTAAAGCAGGGGTCGATTTTTCTATGCAAAGTAGCCCCTCGCTCATTACTGTAAATAGCGTCAAAGTCTGTAATAGTTCGGCTGCTTGTTCACCTACTTTAGGACAGTTGGCTATACAAACAACTTCGCCTTTAAACTTGGCTCTTGCTACTCAAGATGGTTTATTTAGCCCGAATAGTCAGTCAAGCATGACGCTTGGTCTAAATAATGCAAATATTTATTTAGGGCAATTAGATGCGCGTAGTCAGCTAAATCAATTGATATTAAAGAATTTTAACTTTAATTTTGTTGGTAAAGGCGTCATGTTTATTGATCCTACCCGTGGCATAGTCTTACAAACTAATACAGGGAATAATACTGCTGCGGTTGGGCAAACTCCAAATAGTACCTATGGCTATGTCGATTTTAATCGTGTCGCCGATTCTGCTTCTGGTTTAACTGCTGGTACATATGTAGACAGTAGTGGGAAAGTAACCAATTCAGGTCTAAATATTGAAGTAATGCTTAGCTCAAATGTTGATAAGGCAAATTCTTATGCCCTAGACACGACAAATAGCCCACAGAATTCTAAAGGCTTGATTCGTTTAGGTGCTAGCGGCCGTATGGTTAACAGTTACCTACAAGTCCGTGGTATGGATGGTTCTTCAGATAAAACAACATTAGGTACTGCCAATACGGCTTCTGGAACGGGTTCAAGTAATAGTATTTTAGGTAACTCTGGAATTGCCTTTCGTATGAAAGGGGAGTTCACTAAAGATAATGATTCGATGTTAGGTTCAGATGGTAAAGCAACTACCTTGGAAATTGGTGGTGCAGGTCTGAATGCTTATGGTTTTGAATTCGGTAATTTAACGGGGCTGAACTCGGCTACACGCGGTTATTTTGACAGCGGAAATATTTATCTAAATCTTGCTGATACAAAAACTTTATTAATGCCAAATAACGCAACGTTAAATGCAATTCGTTTAGGATCCGGCACTTTAACAACTGCTGCCGATTATCAACATAATATTCATCGTGATACGGTGACTAATCCATTTAGCTTAATTCTTGCCATGCGTGGAGCAGAGTTTCAGGCATTTTCAAGACGAGGTCGTTTTACCACCAGTGCAAATGTCGCTGCTGCTAATCAATTTGCAGATAATGGTTTAAATAACCAGTGGGGTTTGGCATTACCTTTTTATAATTTAAATGCGAATGCCGCTGTCTATGGTGTAGATGCGCCTGCAAATAGTGCTTATTACTATACAAAAGATGCCAACGGTAAACCGATTCAAAATTTAGTTGCAACATCTGGTACAACTTCACGTTTAGGTTTTGGTATAGCTGTCGGAACGACAGGTCGAGATGCAGGCGGTACTAAAACAACTTCAATTTTATTAATTGATGGTTCTCCAAATGCTAATAATGCGGGCAACCCTACCGATTATTATATGGGATTACGTAATATTGATATGTTCCTCAAAGGCAATGGCACTATTGGTTTAGAAAATGGCAGTTTAAATATCGGTTTAAAAGATATGTTACTTGCTTTATCAACCGAAATTGCGGCAGGTTATTTACCGGGAGCTAAATACAAAACTTGTCCAGCAACCGGGTCTTGTACTTCGCCAATCGATAACTTTGCCAAAAATAATGATGTCTTATTTGGTTTAAAACTACGTTTAGGCGGCGATCTTAATTTATCGATAGTGCCGAATAGTTCAATTGCAGATGGTAGTGCTTTAACTGTACTAGGCGATTTTACAATGCCTGCGACAGCAACTGGAAATACTGTACAAATTAGTGACCCGATTGATGGTTCTGCAATTGGTTTTGACAATATTACTGGAAAGTTAGCGTTTAATACCGCTTTAGTTGTGGGTAAAGATACCGCAAGTGGTTTAGGTAAAGTTGGTGTAAATACCGCGGTTTATTTTAATCCTGATAAGAGTATTGACGGTGCATTACGTGTGAAAGATATTAATTTCTACCCACCTTCAACAGGTGCAGGAGCACGTTTAGGTGAGCTTGCAATTACGGGTGGACGTCTAAACAGTAGCTTTAGCATTGTGCCTAGAAATGGCGCCTTTAACTAATCAATAAAAGTGACGTTTAACGTCACTTTTTTATATAAATTTTAGTTTAGTGTGATTGGATTTGCATTCGTCGGGTTATAGGGATAATTGCTTTGTACTTGAATATTATTCTGATAGTCTGAACAAATAATAAACGTTTGTCTCTTAAGGATTAGAGCGACATGAAAAATAAAAATATAGGGTGCTGGCTGTTACTTGCCGGTAGTTCAAGTGTTTGCGCGATGCAACCTTTGGATGATCAAAGTCTTGCGGCTGCGACGGGTCAAAATGGTTTAACCCTAGGTATTCAGGCTGATCAAGTTAAATTTAATCAAGTCGCCTTGATTGATACGAACGGTATTGCATCTACGTCGTACAACAGTAAAGCAGGTCTTGTCATTGCAGGAAACTCTACTAACCCGGTTCCTGGCATAGAGTTTATTAAAGCTGCTGTATCTACAAATCCTTCTTTTAATATTGCAATCGATACCGATGCTGGTGGTGGAAATCCTTTTTTAAATTTAGCTGTCACGATGGGGAGTGACGTAAATGGTATTCGGCTTTTACCATTTTCAGTTTATTTAGCACCAAGTACATCTTTATCTAGCCCATCCGATTATGCATTAACAAGTTATGCACCAAAATCAATTTTTAGTTCGGGCACAACGGTGAATACCGGGGTAAAAGAGCTGATTCGTTCTACTGGTAATCTTGATATTAACTTTGTACAAACCAATAAGCCTCGTTTAAATATTCAATTGGGACATGCTGCCCAGTCGGTTATGGTTAAATTTGGAGGAGCTATTCAATCGATTTGTTCTGCTGCATCTGGCTGCCCGATTACTTTAGTTTCCGATAACACAGGTGCTACATTTGGGTTTAAATTTGCAGGTACGAATGCGTCAACGGGTTTTGTTCTTGATGGATTTTATGCTGGAGTTGATCCGACTGGACTTACCATTGGAAATATAGGTGTATCTAGTAAATTTGATGCATCACTTAACAATGTGACTTTAGGAAATTTAGGTACACAAAGTACAACAACATTTAATAATTTACCCAATGGGTCTATGGGGAGTTTTGGAGTTACGGGTGCTTCGGTGACCGACTTTAAAATGAAAGTAAGTGGCTTTTAAAAAAATAATTAATAATTACTTAACCTGAAATACCAAAAGAGGGCGGTTGTCTAAACAATCGCTCTCTTTTGTTTGAGTGATTAAATACGAGAAGAACTGGTTTGCTCTAGCTGCTGAACAATTTCATCTAAAGCTTTAATGCGTTTCACTTGGTCCCATAATTCTTTCGCTTGAGGATAGGCTTTTGTCATCATACCTAACCACTGCTTATAACGGCCAACCATCCCAATTTCTGTTTTTGCTTGACCATTTAAAAAACGTATTTGTAAGTCAACCAGTTGTTCCCAAGTAAACAGTGCTTCATCCATATTTTGGCGAATACATTGTGTTAAATCTGGAGTAGTCACTGCACCACGGCCAATCATTAAATCTTCACAGCCAGATTGTTGCTGGCAAGCTCTAGCATCAGCATTGGTCCAGATTTCGCCGTTAGCAATCACATTAATTTTTAAAGCTTCTTTAATAGGCAGAATTTTTTCCCAATAAGCTGGTGGCGTATAACCATCTGCTTTAGTTCGAGCATGTACAGTTAACCAGCTTGCACCCGCATCTTCAACAGCATGGGCGTTTTCCATGGTGTGGTTTTCATCTAGATAACCTAAACGCATTTTTGCTGAAACAGGGATGTGCGCAGGTACAGCATCTCGAACAGCTTTAATGAGTATATGTACTACGTCTGGTTCATCAAGAAGTACCGAACCACCTCGATGTCGATTGACGGTTTTTGCAGGACAACCAAAATTAAGGTCGATTGCAGGAGCACCCAGTTCAACGACTTTTGCCGCATTTGCTGCCAGCATCTCTGGATTATTGCCTAAGAACTGGACGTGTACAGGTGTTCCAGCAGCTGTTTTACCATCATTTTTAAGTTCAGGACAAAAACTATAGTAAATATGGTCTGGCAAAATACTGTCTGTAACGCGAATAAACTCGGTTACACACCAGTCGAAGTGACCAACAGATGTGAGTGTATCCCGCATGATCGGGTCGGTTAAACCTTCCATTGGAGCGAGTATGAGTTTCACAGTCTGAGTCACCTGAGCAAAACAAAAACAGCGTTATACGGGATATGTATAACGCTGTCTAGTAGTGCTGAAATTTTAATTGTTTTATCGACCCAATATCATCTCAAGCACAAATTTACTGCCAATAAAACCGATCGCTAATAATGCAAAACCAATTAAGGTAAAACGAATCGCTTTTTGACCGCGCCAGCCAAGTTTATAGTGGCCAATCAATAAAGAGCCATAAATAAACCATGAAATAATACTAAATACGGTTTTATGAGCGAGATGTTGGGCAAAGAAGTTATCAACTGTTAAGAAACCAAACGCGAGAGCAATGGTTAATAAAATAAAACCAGTAATGATGAGGTCAAATAATAAAGACTCCATGGCCTGAATGGATGGAAGTAAATTGACCCAAATACGTTTTTTTTGTTTCTTTTTGAGTTCACGGTTTTGGAACCATATCAAGATCGCATGTATGGTTGCCATCAGTAAAACAGCATAAGCAGAAAGTGAAAGAATAATATGAGTATCTAAACCTAATGAATGCTGTTCAATAAACTGATCGGGACGGCTAAATGCAAAACCTAAAATAAGACCAATCGCTGCTACAGGAATGCCGAGCAAGTTTAACGGTACAATCGGGCGGAAAGTACTAAAAACTAAGCTTAACAACAACATAAGACCTGATGTAAAAGACACCAGATTAAAAACATCGTAGTTAATTCCTGATGGCGTCAGCATGGCATGACATAAAACTGTGCCATGTAACAGCAGTGCTAAGGTCGTAACAAAAGCAAATAACCATGGGTTTGGTTCACGTTTTGACATTAAACGTATGAACAGATACCAGAAAGAAGTGGTATATGCGATGAGTGCCAAAATTGTGTAAACCAAGGGGAGGCTAATCATGTCAAACCTTTTTCAGGATTAATTCATCTAGATAAGATATAAATTCGCTGCGAACTAAAGTATCCTATAGCATTCTATGCATAAATTTTCTATTTCGAGAAAGATTTTTTTGCAACTAGCCATTTTAAGCGGATTTTGCAATGTTTGATACCTTAACAGAACGACTCACGCAGAGTTTAAGAAATGTTACTGGCTCAGGGCAGCTGACCGAAGACAATATTAAAGATACCTTACGTGAAGTACGTATGGCTCTTCTTGAAGCCGATGTCGCGTTACCTGTAACTCGTGAATTTATCGCGAAAGTTAAGGAAGAGGCATTGGGCCAAGAAGTGATGACTCAGTTATCTCCAGGCCAGGCATTTGTAAAAATTGTCTATGATGAACTCACCAAGATGATGGGTGAGGCGAATGAAACACTGGATTTAAGTGCTAAGCCTCCAGTTGTGGTATTACTTGCTGGTTTACAAGGTGCAGGTAAAACAACTACAGCAGCCAAGCTGGCACGTTTCTTAAAAGAACGTCAAAAGAAAAAAGTAATGACCGTTTCTGCCGACGTTTATCGTCCGGCAGCGATTAAACAGTTAGAAACTGTGTCAGCAGAAGTTGGTGCAGGCTTTATTCCATCAGATCCTTCTGAAAAACCAATTGATATTGTTAACCGTGCAATTGAACAGGCAAAAATCCAGTTTGCTGATGTGTTGATTGTCGATACGGCGGGTCGTTTACATGTCGATGAAGACATGATGGACGAAATTAAAGAATTGCATGCAGCAGTTAAGCCGACTGAAACCTTGTTTGTGGTTGATGCCATGACAGGTCAGGATGCTGCAAATACTGCTAAAGCATTTAACGATGCTTTAGCGCTTACAGGTGTGATTCTTACTAAAACTGATGGTGATGCGCGTGGTGGTGCGGCACTTTCTGTGCGTGCTATTACCGGTAAGCCAATTAAGTTCTTAGGTATGGGCGAAAAGCTTGATGCTTTAGAACCATTCCATCCGGACCGTGTTGCTCAACGTATTTTAGGTATGGGTGACGTACTTTCTTTAGTCGAAGAAGTTGAACGTAAAATCGACAAAGAAAAAGCCGAGAAAATGGCGAAAAAATTGCAAAAAGGTGGCAGCTTCAACTTTGAAGATATGCTGATGCAATTTGAGCAAATGAAGAAGATGGGCGGCATGATGGGCTTCTTAGACAAGTTGCCAGGCATGAGCAGTGCAGGAATTCAGCAAGCAATTGAGCAGGCGAATCCTGAAAAGCAGGTCAAGAAAATGGAAGCTATTATCCAGTCAATGACCATCAAGGAACGCCGTAATCCAGACCTGATGAACCCAAGCCGTAAAAAACGTATTGCAGCTGGGTGTGGTATGGATGTAGCTGAAGTGAATAAACTCATTAAGCAACAAGCACAAATGGCTAAAATGATGAAGAAGTTTGCGAATCCATCTGGTATGAGCAAAATGATGCGTTCATTAGGCAATATGCAAAAACAATTTGGCGGTGGCGGCGGTATGGGACCACTATTTGGTAACAACGACCAAAAGAAATAAAACCATAAAATAAAAGGCGCCTAGAGCGCCTTTTATTTTGCAGAGTATTTATTCATCTTTAGGATGATAAGCAATATATTGTTGCAACCCTTTAAGTAAAAGATCTGTTTCAACAGTAGGTTGGTACTTCTGTAGAAATTTTGCAAAAAGAGGAGCATCGCCACCTGTGAGGAGTAGTTTCTTAGGTGATTGTTGCATAATGCTTTCAATCGTACTAATGAGGCCCAGTAAAATACCATGATGTACTGCATCTACGGTGTTATTGCCTGGATTTAGATTATCAAAAGCCGAATCAGGAATTTTAATGCCTTTGGTATTTTGAATCAGTGCATCACGCTGTAAATAAAGGTTTGGCAGAATATAACCGCCTAAATGCTGTTTGCCTTTGGTTAAATCAATGGTAAGCGCTGTTCCACAACCAATAATGCAATAGTTTTCTTTTTCCTCAGCAACAGCGAGTACCTGTAGCCAGCGGTCAATCCCGAGCTGACTTGGAACTTCATAGCCACATTGTAAACCTGCATATTCAGCATGCACTTTGGCAAAAACAACAGGAATTTCTAGCCATTTTAGAATTTGCTGAATACGCTGATTATTTTCGGTATCGAGAACCGAAGAAATCCCAATACGATGCAAGCCTTGATGTTTAAAGTGTTGGATTAATCCCAGTAATAAATCGGCAGGAGACTGTAAATGTAACTCAGCTGCATGTTCAATAATTTGCTGATTTTCAGTAATCCAGTATTTTAAACGGGTGTTTCCGATATCAAGCCATAAACTTTTCATGGGAAAAATACCTGATTACTGAGTGGTTTGTGGTCTTAGACGACCTTGATAAAACTGCTGTGGTTCAGGAGTTTCAAGAATCACCGCACCTTCATTAGAGATTCCAACGAAACGGCCATATACCAGTCCTTGACTATGTTCGAACTGAACTAACTGATTAAGCCATGCTGCATGGTGGTTAAAACGTCCTGCAAGGTTATAACAACCATGATCAAACCAGCGGGCTGCATTTTGAATTGCAACATAAAGCTCCGAAATTAACTCAAGACGACTCATTTGCTCTAGGCCTAAATCTTCTAGAGACGTGATCGGTTGATCACTATCAGTGACTGGTGGTGTTTTTAAATTAATACCTACACCCACAATCGCCTGATGTTGGGAAAGAGGTTCAACCAAAATTCCGCCCCATTTTCCTTGTGTACTATACAAATCATTTGGCCATTTCACTTGTAGGCTCAAAGGTTGTAGCTGTGGAATTTGTAAAATATTCAACGCAACTTCAAGTGCTAAGCGACCATCTAAGGGTGTTCGAGTTTGCACCAATGTGCTTAAATAAATGTTTCCTTCAGGTGAAATCCATTGCCGTTGATGTTGACCTCGCCCTTGAGTTTGTTGAGCACTGCAAACCAAGCCTGTTGTAATGCCTTTTTGGGCAATTTCACGAATATCATCATTGGTCGAAGTTGTGGTTGCTTTTAATAAAACCACTTCTGGAAGCTGGTTTTTTGCGCTTAAAAGTTGTTGTAGTTGGCGAGTCTCTAAATCCATGTTGAATATGAGCAGAGTGGTAAAACATTTATGGAGTTAATCATATATTTACTCATTGGCGCAATTGCTGGTTTTACTGCCGGACTGTTTGGAGTTGGTGGTGGACTAATTATTGTACCAATTCTCTATGTCGTTTTTACCCAGTTGCACTATGATCCCGCGGTAATCATGCATATTGCAGTCGGAACCTCCCTAGCAACCATTATTGTGACTTCCTTTAGTTCAGTTTCGGCTCATCATAAAAAAGGTGCAGTCCTCTGGCCTGTTTTTCGTAATTTAGCACCGGGACTAGTGATTGGTTCCTTTTTAGGTGCAGGTATTGCCGACCTTTTGTCTGGACAGCATTTACAGCTTCTTATTGGTGTCTTTGCTGTTGTGATGGCTTATCGGATGTTCAAAGGAGCCCATGTTGTGGTTGACCCAACACGTCAGCTTCCTTCAACACCTATGCAATTTATGGCGGGTGGAGGCATTGGTATTGCCTCTGCAATTTTTGGTATTGGAGGCGGAAGCTTAACTGTCCCATATTTAAACCGTCATGGCGTAGTCATGCAAAAAGCAGTTGCGACCTCTGCTGCTTGTGGTTTACCTATTGCTATTGCAGGTGCAATTGGTTTTATGTGGTTTGGTGCTAAAGAGCACATTTCTGTACCTAATACAATTGGATATATCCATATCTACGCTTTTATTGGTATTAGTGTCATGAGTTTTGTCACTGCTAAACTTGGGGCTAAGGTTGCCCACGCATTGTCACCACAAATGCTAAAAAAATGCTTTGCTTGCTTGTTAGTCGTGGTCGGCAGTTACTTTATTTATAAAGGTTTTATGAATTAAAAACGTTTTATTAAAAATATATAGAAAAGAAAGCTTAGACTCTCACGGTTTAAGCTTTTTTTATTTGAAGACTTGAAAAGATTAACGGTGAGTTTTTCATCCGATTTGTGTATGGATTTTGGGTGGGTTGGCTTAAAATGCAATAAAATTGTCAGACAATGACATAGTTTTTAATGGATGGGATCAGTTAAAAACAAGGATGCGAAAGAAAAGCATGGATTAATGCATATAAAAAGTAGCGGGTGATTTATGAATCTCGAAGAGACAGAAAGTCTTTCTGAGCAAATTGTCAAATATATTAGCGAACAGATTATTAGTGGCGAATTGGTTGAAGGCGAACGCATACAAGAGCTTCGTATCGCTAAAGAACTTGACGTAAGTAGGGGATCAGTTCGTGAGGCGCTATTATTACTCGAGCGTACGCATCTCATTGAAATTTTTCCGCGTCGTGGTGCAATTGTTTCGGAAATGTCGGCACAACAGGTCAAAGCGTTGTTTGATACAAATATGATGTTATTGGGGCATATTGTACAACGCATAAGCGAAACATGGCGTGCCCATGAAGCTGATCAATTACAGCTCTTGTTAGAACAGCTTCTTGAGCATGTAAAAGCAGGCGATATCGAAAAATTCTACGATGCTATTTTCCAATATCTTGCTGAACAACAAGATATGGTCGGTAATCCTTATTTAATGAAATTTTATAAAGAATTATTACCATCATTACGTCGTAGTTATTTTTTGACGCTAAATACCTCTAAACGGGAACTACAAGAAGCGTTTGCATTATTTAAACTCGTGACTGATGCAATTTTGATCCGAAAATCACAACAAGCCGCTTTATTTATGGAAGATTTTTGTCGACACTTACGTAACCTTGTGTTGGAATCGCTGACACGAATGAAACAGATTGAATTGGCTTGGGCGAGACGCTCACGCCGCTAGTTAGGGCATTATGCGTTTAAGCAGTTTAAAACTTTCCGGCTTTAAATCTTTTGCAGATAGTACAACTTTAAATTTTAAGGCGAACCGCACAGCAGTGGTTGGTCCAAATGGTTGTGGCAAATCCAATGTTATTGATGCGATCCGCTGGGTGATGGGGGAGTCAAACGCTCGTCAGCTGCGTGGTGGTAGCATGCAAGATGTTATTTTTACCGGAACATCCAAGCGTAAGCCAGTTGGTGTTGCCAGTGTAGAACTGCGTTTTGACAATACCTATGGCAAATTAGGTGGAGCTTATAATGCTTATAATGAGCTCGCAGTTCGTCGTCAGGTGACCCGCGAAGGTAAATCTGAGTATTTCTTAAATGGTACACGTTGTCGCCGCCGTGATATTACTGACATTTTCTTGGGCACAGGGTTAGGGCCACGCTCTTACGCAGTCATTGAACAAGGCATGATTAACCGCTTGGTTGATGCCAAGCCAGAAGAAATGCGTATTTTCATTGAAGAGGCGGCAGGTGTTTCCCGTTATCAGGCGCGTCGCCGCGAAACCTTGCAGCACCTTGAACATACGGAGCAAAACCTTTCACGCTTGGAAGATATTGCGCTTGAGTTAAAATCACAACTTAAAACGCTTAAACGCCAGTCAGAAGCAGCAGTTCAATATAAAACATTAGAAAGCCAGATTCGTACACTCAAAATTGAAATTTTGTCTTTTCAGGCAGAGAAAAGTGTACGTCTACAAGAAGAATATACCGTTCAAATGAATGAACTGGGGGAAACTTTTAAATTAGTTCGTTCAGAATTAAGTACGATTGAACATGATTTAGAATCTACCAGTGCTTTATTTCAGAGACTTATTCAGCAATCTTCACCGTTACAACAAGAATGGCAACAAGCTGAAAAGAAACTGTCTGAATTGAAAATGACTCTAGAGCAAAAACAAAGTTTATTTCAGCAAAATAGTACAACTCTCGTTCAGTTAGAACAGCAAAAAGCCCAAACTAAAGAACGTTTACAGCTTTCTGAATTGCAACTCGAAACACTGAATAGCCAGTTAGAAGAGCAAACCGAAGCTTTAACTGCAATTGAGCATACAGCAGCTGAAGCAGAGCAAAGTTTTGCCGGTTTACAATCACAGCAACGGCAAGCGCAGCAACAATTTGAGCAAGTAAAAGCTCAGGTTGAAAAACAACAACAGCAAAAAATGCAAATGTCTGCTCAAATCGAGCAATTAGGCAAAAATGTTCAGCGCATTGAACAGCAAAAAGAAACGCTGCAACATCAAGCAAACCAGATCCAATCGCAAGTACACGAAGATGAACAAGGCGAGCTTGAGCAATTACAGCAGCAGCTTTGTCGTGAAATCTCAACGCTAGAAGCTGAAATTGAGCAGTATGTGCAGCGTATTGAACAAGCTCAACAAGCGCATCAGGTAAATAAAAACCAGCAGCAAACGTTAAAAACAGAAATACAGGTTTTATTATCAGAGCAGAAAAACTTAAGCCAGCTTGTTGCTAAACAAAGTCCAAAGCAAAACCAAGATACGCTACGTTTAATGCAGGCTCTAGAGTTAACAGAGCAGGGCAAACCACACGCACAAATTATTGAAAAGTTTTTAGCAAAATGGTTACAGGCACATATTGTTGAAACTGAACAAGCCTTTCAGGAAGGAATTGCTCGCCAGTTAAAGCCTTCAGAGCAATCAAGCAAATTTAAGGGGAACCTGACTTGCTTGAATGATTGGATTGCATCGCCACAGCTATCAATATTCTCGAATGTAGCGATTGCACAAGATTTATCTCATGCTTTAAATGAACAAAAGCAACTGCAATATGGCCAGTCTATTTTGACTTTAGATGGTTATCATGTCGGGCAAGATTGGGTAATTGCTCTTATGTATGATGACGAAAGTCAAAGTGCGCAAGGTATGCTCAGTCATCGTATTCGTCTAGACGAAATTGAACAAGTTCTTCAAAAGCAGCAACCAGAATTACAAGCATTAGATCAAATTATAGTTCAGCAAAAAGATGAGCTAGGACAGTTACAAGTTGACCTACAGCAAAAACAACAAGTCATTAAACAAAAACAAAAAGACTTGCAACAGCTTGATGTACAAATTGCCAAGCAACAAACCGCAGCACAAGCATTTTTATTGCAAAAACAGCAATTGAAAGATCAACTCGCTCAATTAGATACGCAGCTTGAAGAAGATGCGATGCAAAAAGATGATCTTGAAATTGATTTGCATGCATTGGCAATGAAGCTCGAAACTATTTTACCTGACTATAAAACTTTGCAATTTCAGGTAGAAGAATTAACAGAGCAGCTTGAAGAACAGCAACAAGTCTTACAACAGCAACAACAAGAACGTGAGATTTTACGCCGTAATAGTACGCAGACAACTCAACAGATTGAGCTGCTTGAAAAAGATATTTCGTTCTTGCAGAGCCAATATCAACAAATTACAGCGCAAATGGAACAGGCGAAAAAGTTTGTTGACCCTATTCAGTTAGAGTTGCCAAACCTTGAGTCAGAGTTTCAACAACAGTTTGCTCAAACCGAAAAGCTGCAAAAGACATGGAATGAATGGCAGATTGAGCTTAATAGTGTCCAAGAGAAGCAACAAACGCTTACAGACCAACGCCATCAATACCAACAGCAAGATGAAAAGCTTAGAGAGCAGCTTGAAGCCAAACGTTTAGCATGGCAAGCCGCCAAGTCGGACCGTGAGCACTATCAAGAACAGCTCAAAGAGTTAAATGCCGAGCTTCAAACGGGCTTGAAAATAGATTTAACTGAACACCAGCAAAAACTAGAAAAAGTACAGAAACAGTTTGAAAAAATCGGTGCAGTTAACTTAGCTGCTTCACAAGAGTTTGAAGAGGTTTCTCAGCGTTTTGATGAGTTGAGCCACCAGATTCAAGACTTGGAAAATACGGTAACTCAGTTAAAAGATGCGATGAAGAGCATTGACCAAGAAACCCGTAAGTTGTTTATGTCGACTTTTGATCAGATTAATCAAGAGTTACAAAATCTATTTCCAAAAGTTTTTAATGGTGGTGAAGCCAGTTTAAGTCTTGAGGATGATTGGCAATCTGGGGTTAAGCTCATGGCGAGACCACCGGGTAAGAAAAACAGTTCTCTAGCATTACTTTCCGGTGGAGAAAAAGCGTTAACAGCGTTAGCATTAGTATTTGCTATTTTCAGGTTAAATCCGGCACCGTTTTGTGTACTTGATGAAGTGGACGCCCCACTCGACGATGCGAATGTACAGAGATATTGTAATTTGGTAAAAGAGCTTTCTGAACATGTACAATTCATTTACATTACACATAATAAGCTGGCGATGACCATGGCAACTGACTTGTTGGGTGTAACCATGCCTGAACCGGGTACATCAAAATTAGTCACTGTCAATTTAGAACAGGCAAAAGAATACGGGTTAGTTTCGGAGTCATAGAATGGAAATCAATACGATTATTGGCATCGTTGTTGCCATTATTATCATGCTAATTGGCTTAAGAATGATTTTAAAAAAGCCGAACCATGCTGAACCCTCGCTAGACAGTGATTTGCATATTAATCCTGAAAGTAATCAACCGGTTATCCCTCGTCATGTACGAGATCAACTTGAACAGCCAGAAGTTACTGTTGCGTCAGCAGCCGTTGCTGAACGAGTGGAACCAACTTTAAGCGAGCCAGCACAGTCAGAAGAAAAGGGAACAAAAGAACTAGAACAGGCTTCACAAGCTCAAACAGTCCAGACACAAGTACCCGTTGAAAATACGCCAGTAGAAGTAGAAGAAGTTAAAGCTGAAGAAAATACTGTTAGCCCAACTGTAAGTGAAAATAGTTCAGTTGAGTTAGTTGATACCGTTTCTGCTGAACCAGAAGTTGTTAGCTCATCAGAACCAAAAGTTGCAGAAGGGCAACCGAAAACTGAGCCGGAATTAAGCTTAAATCCAAATATCGAAACTGCTGAAATTGCTGAGTTTGAAGGTGAAAGCAACATTCTTGATGTACATTTACATGAGCAGCAGCGTTTTGATGACGAAAGTGCGTTAGCAATGGCTGAGCAGATTATCGCATTAAATGTATATCCAAATCCGCGCCGTGCGTTATCGGGTGATAAAGCACTGAAAGTGCTTTTAAAATATGGTCTACGTTACGGTGAAATGTCTTGTTTCCACCGCTATGAAAATACCGATGAGCCGAGTGCATTGATGTTCTCTGTATTGCGTATGACTGATAATGGTCCTGCTGGTTTCGATTTAGAAACTTTATCGACTGAGCAAGTTCAAGGTTTAGCATTTTTCCTTGCACTTCCAAACAGCAAAGCTGTTACCGGTTTTGACATGATGACCAGTATTGCAGGCCTTATTGCTCGTGAAATTGATGGTAAGGTTTATGATGAAAATAACCTTGAATTTACGCCACAGTTAAAAGAACATTGGCGCCATCATGTGATTGATTATCGTCCAGCACAGGCAACAGCCTAGTTTAAATTTTTGGTATAGGTTGCGATAATTGCAATATATCTAGTCGCAGCTCAGGGTGGAGAAATTTCCACCCTTTTTTATGGTGAATAAAATAATGGCAATAACTTCCGTGATCGAACAGATGCGTCAGCTTATTCAACTGATTGCAAAGCATAACCATGCCTACTATGTCATGGATCAGCCGACAATCTCGGACAGTGAATATGATCATTTATTTCATCAGTTAAAAGCTTTAGAAGAACAATATCCGGAATTTGTACAAGCCGACTCACCAACAACGAAAGTAGGTGGTCAAGCGCTTTCAAAATTTGAGAGTGTGACACATGTGGTGCCAATGCTTTCACTTGGTAATGTATTTAACCAAGAAGACTTATTTGCATTTGCACGCCGTGTAGAAGAGCGACTTCCGAACCAGAAAGTACAATATGAAGTTGAGTTAAAACTCGATGGCCTTGCGATTTCACTATGGTATGAAAATGGTGTACTCGTTCGCGGCGTAACCCGTGGGGATGGCGAAACGGGTGAAGACATTACTCAAAATATTAAAACCATTCGTAACTTACCTAAAGTTCTGCATTCAGAAAAATATGAAATACCTCGTCTACTTGAAGTACGTGGCGAAGTATTGATGCCAAAGTCTGGTTTTGAAAAACTCAATGCTGACCAAGAAGCAAAGGGAGAAAAAACCTTCGCTAACCCTCGAAATGCAGCCGCAGGAAGTTTAAGACAACTTGATCCAAATATTGCTGCTGCTCGACCTTTGGCATTTTATGCGTATGGGATTGCACAGTGTGAACCAAATCATGGCCTGACAACCATGCATGATAGCTTGCAATGGTTAACGGAACTTGGGTTCCAAATTGCTGAGCGTCAGTACTTGTGTAATTCAATTCAAGAAGTACAGCAGCGCTATGAGCAAATTCAGCAAGAGCGTCCAAACTTGCAAGTTGAAATTGATGGCATGGTGGTGAAGGTTGATGACCTAAAACAGCAACAGCAGCTTGGTTTCTTAAGTCGTGAGCCACGCTGGGCAACTGCTTATAAATTCCCGGCACAAGCTGCATTAACTACAGTTGAGCAGATTGACTGGCAAGTAGGGCGTACAGGGACTTTGACCCCTGTAGCACGCTTAAACCCTGTTTTCGTGGGTGGTGTGACTGTTTCTAACGTAACGTTGCATAATATTGGGGAAATTCATCGTCTAGATGTACGTATTGGCGATACGGTAAGTGTATATCGTACGGGTGATGTAATTCCTAAAGTAGAAAAAGTTTGGCCGGAGTTCCGTCCTGCTGAAGCAGAAGTTGTTCATTTACCAGAGTCGTGCCCAGTATGTGCTTCGCCTGTAGTGATGCCAGAAGGTGAGGCTCTTGCACGTTGTTCAGGCGGTTTATATTGTGCTGCACAGCGTATTGAAGCCATTCGTCACTTTGTATCGCGTAAAGCGATGGATATCGAGGGTTTGGGAGATCGTTGGGTAGAATCTTTATTACGTCTCGATTTACTTAAAGATGTTGCTGATATTTACCATTTGCATGAGCACAGAGAAACTCTGTTGGGCATCGAAAAAATGGGAGAAAAGTCAGTACAGAACTTAATAGATGCGATTGAAGCAAGTAAGAAAACAACACTAGCACGTTTTATTTATGCATTAGGTATTCGTGGAGTAGGTGAAACAACGGCTAGAATGTTAGCAAATACATTCCAGACGCTTGAGGCTCTTAAAGCTGCGAATGTAGAAGCTTTAAAGAAAACCCCAGACGTAGGGGATATTACAGCAGAGTGGATTGCTGACTTTTTCTTGGCACCACATAACATTGAAGTACTCGATCGTTTAATTGCCGCAGGAATTCATTGGGATGCGCCAACAGCACCAACGCGTCAGCCTTTAAATGGTGAAAGCTGGGTACTTACAGGTACATTAGAGCAAATGACCCGTGATCAGGCCACTCAAATGTTACAAGCATTAGGTGCACGAGTAAGTGGGAGTGTTTCTAGCAAAACGAAATGTGTAGTTGCTGGTGAGAAGGCGGGTTCAAAATTAGAAAAAGCTGCAAAGTTAGGTATTCCTGTCATGAATGAAACAGATTTCTTATCACTCATGGCAGGCTATGGGCAAACTTTGAGCTAAAAGGTTAGCGAAATAAGAACCATTGATTTTAGTTACAAATTTATAAATTGATGGTTTTTGCCATATTTGAACGCTTGTCTGAGCTTATAAATCGGACAAGCGTTTCTTTTTGCAAAGGAAATTTAAATAACTTAAACTGCAAATGCGTATATTTCTCATTTTAATTTGATAAAAATCATAAACTTAACTATTTTTTGTTTTGCAATCATTTTTAAGTTTGCCCATAATAGACTCATACGATAGGAGATTTATTATGCGTGGCAATCCAGAAGTCATAGACTATTTAAATATGCTCATTGGCGGAGAGTTGGCTGCCCGTGATCAATATTTAATCCATTCTCGTATGTATGAAGATTGGGGCTTAAACAAGATTTATGAACGTATTGACCATGAGATGCAAGAAGAAGCGTCTCACGCCGATGCGATTATTCGTCGTGTATTATTTTTAGGTGCCAAACCAAACATGCATCGTGAAGATATCAATGTTGGTACAGACGTTGTATCTTGCTTAAAAGCCGATTTAGCACTTGAATATCATGTGCGTGAAAAATTAGCGACAGGTATTAAACTTTGTGAAGAAAAAGGCGACTACATCAGTCGTGACATGTTACGTCAACAATTATCAGATACTGAAGAAGACCATACTTATTGGCTTGAAAAACAGTTGCGTTTAATTGAACTGATTGGCCTACAAAATTATATCCAGTCTCAAATTTAATGATTTGAAAAACCCAGCTTAGGCTGGGTTTTTTATTGGCTTATTTTAATAAAATGAAGTCACCGTTTAAATGTTAATTCTGCCAAATTGAATATATTCAAAGCCTTACTACATAAGGCTTTGGCAGTTACAAAAAAGTCAGAAAATTTGTATCAGACCCCATGTTTTTTTTGTGGAATTGGATATAATTTCGCCAACAAAAACCCTTGCCTAGAAATTTAATGAGGCAAGGGTTTTTCTATGGGGAATCGGTTGGTATGGATCGCCAATGGTTTTATGGTGAGCTTCGCGTATATGTTATTTTCCAAACCTGCTGTTTTAGATACAGCTACTCTCTTAAGTACACAACGATTAGCAACTCGTCTTAGCTTTTTTAGCTTGGGCTTTGCGATATCTGCATGGGCACCACTTATTCCGTATGCTCAGCAACGTTTAAACCTAAATCATGCAAATTTTGGTTTATTGCTGCTTTGTATGGGAATCGGCTCAATGATTGCTATGCCTGCGACTGGGGCTTTAGTTAAGCGTTGGGGATGTCGTCCATTAATTGCTGTGGCGACCATACTCTTGATGGTATTACTACCAAGTTTAACGATCTGGCATAGTCTTGTATCGATGGCTGTAGCGTTATTCATTTTTGGTACGGCAGCAGGTAGTCTTGGCGTTGCTATTAATTTACAAGCAGTTGTGGTGGAAAAGCACAGCTTACGTGCGCTCATGTCTAGTTTTCATGGTATGTGTAGCCTTGGCGGTTTAATCGGTGCCATGCTTGTCACTGCACTATTAGCAATTGGCCTTTCACCACTCATGAGCACATTGTCTGTAGTCATGGTTTTATTGGTGGTGAGCTTTGTTGCCATTCCATCTGCCTTAACAACATTTGAGCAAGATGAACAAGGTGCAGCGGAAATAACTGACACGCCTAAAAAATCTTCACGTCCGAACGGTACGATCCTTTTGATTGGGATGATGTGTTTTATTGCCTTTTTGTCAGAAGGTGCGGCAATGGATTGGGGTGGTATTTATTTAACCAGTAAATACCAGCTTAATCCTGCCTTTGCTGGGCTGGCTTATACTTTCTTCGCGCTTAGTATGACAAGTGGTCGTTTTGCAGGGCATATCTTGTTAAAACAGTGGGGTGAGAAAACTATTGTGACTTATAGTGCAATTGTCGCTGCTCTTGCTATGGTCACTATTGTGATGGCACCTGTTTGGCAAGTTGTCGTATTGGGTTATGCACTTTTAGGTTTAGGCTGTTCTAATATTGTACCAGTCATGTTCTCTCGTGTTGGACGCCAAAATGATATGCCTAAAGCAGCGGCACTGTCTTTAGTGTCAACGATTGCTTATACAGGTTCATTAAGTGGCCCAGCCTTAATTGGTTTGATTGGCCAGTGGACTAGCCTAACCACCGTCTTATCAGGAGTGGCGGTTTTATTAACCATGATTGCTATACTCAATCGCTTTACTCTTGTGAAGGCCAAGTAATTTAAGCTTGCTTACCAGCCGCGGAACATCGAGAAAAACATCCTCGATGTTCCCTAAGCTTAAATTATTATAAAACATGGTAAGTGGGTTGATACTTTTCTTGTAAGGACAACTTAGACTTTGTGAATGTCGGAGAATTTTCTAAATCCTTCAAGAAATTATTTCGCCAATCGCTCAGGTCAGTAGCTGCTAAACCTCCTATTAACTGTTCATAACGATTAATACGTTCAGCTTTTGACATCTCTAGAGCCGTTTTTAAAGAATCCATCATGGCTGCTCTATCTAATGGATCAACAATCAATGCTTGAGTCATTTGTTCAGCTGCACCGGCATATTTAGATAAAATCAGCACACCTGGGTTCTCTGGATCTTGAGCTGCAATATATTCTTTTGCGACCAAATTCATACCATCACGTAATGAGCTAATCCAGCAAATGTCAGAACGACGATAAATATGCATCAAGCTGTCATGTTGAACTGTGTCGAAGCAACAATCGATAGGTCGCCAATCTTCATGAGCAAACTCTTCATTAATCAGTTCTAATTTGGCCTTAAAGCGTTGGTATAAGCGTTGATAGGCCGGAATATCTGTACGTGAAGGCGTTGCAACTTGAAGGTGACGTACCAATCCATGATATTCAGGATTAGTTTCAAGAAAGGTTGCAAATGCATTGAAACGCTCAAGTAAACCTTTTGAATAATCAATCCGGTCAACCCCAATAATTGTTTTTTGACGTGGTATATCTTCAAAGTTAAATACGTATGAGGTATGAAAGGCCTGTTGTGCTTGGCGCTGAATAAGCTCTGGTTGAACACCAATAGGATAGGACTTAATCAAGATTTGACGTTTTTTATAACTGATTCTGTCGCTTAGTATTTTTTGAGCTTCAAGTAAGCCCATACAGGTTTGCATACAGGTGTTCTGATCGGTTTGAGTTTGTAAACCAATCACATCATATTGGCAAAGATCTTGGACCAACTGTAGTGCAACTGGGATCTTGCGCCAGATATTTAAGCTTGCGAAAGGAATATGCAAAAAGAAACCGATTTTATTTTGCATACCTAATTCACGGCAATGACGAGCTACGCTGAAAAAGTGATAGTCATGCACCCAAATAAGATCATCAGGCTGAGCAATCTGTTGTAATTTTTCAGCAAATAAACGATTGACCTTTTGGTAGGTATTATATTCTTCTGCATTATATTCGATCAGGTCATCCCGATCATGCATGGCAGGCCATAATACTTTATTGGCAAAACCACAGTAGTACTGTGCATATTGCTGATGTGTAAGAGGGCAGGTAATGTAGTCGATCCCATGAGAATATGCCTGATCGAATTCAGGCGCTTCAGTATCGGTAATTTGCTGACCATTCCAGCCTAACCAAATGCCGTTACTATCATTTAATGCGTCTTGTACAGCTACTGCAAGGCCACCTGCTGAAGCCTTACCCGATGGCATACTAATTCGATTCGATAACACGATTAATTTAGACATATTTGTTCTCCATTCTGATCTTGACTATTTTTGACGTATAACTTTTTTATTTTTTCTAGGAAGAAAAAAAGAAAATTAGAAACACTATTAATATCTTTTAATCTATATTGAGCTTCTGTTTCACCAGAACCTACTTTAATTGAAGTGCCAAGCTGTTGATTAATAAAAATGAAACCTGATTCATCCGTTAAATCATCTCCTATAAATATAGGATGAATTAACGGTAAATTAAGGTGGTTTAATACTGTTTGTATTGCTTTACCTTTATCTGCCTGTTTAGGTAATAATTCAACGACAAATTTTCCTCTATTTAATTTTAATTGAGGATAAAAATATTTAATTTGTTGCATAATATAAATTGCATTATCTTCTAATTCTGGGTTTTTTCGATAATGTAAAGCAATAGAATGCCCTTTATCCTCAATTAATAAATCGGGATATTTTTCACAAGAATTTATAATATCTTCTTTTAATTTTTGAAAATTAATATCGCTTAAATCTGGGCGAATATAAGTATCAGAATCAAAATAAATATCTAAACCATGTAAGCCCGCTATAGGTAATTCAATAGACTGAAGTAGCTTACTTGCTGTTTCAACATCACGTCCTGTTACAGCAATCACCGGTATATTTAATTCAATAATTTTTTTTATAACTTCTAAGGTAGTATTTGGAATAAAACTATGCTCAGGATGAATTTGAAATGGAGCTAATGTTCCATCAATATCCAGAAATAAACAATAATTTTTATCTGTAGGTAAGGTATTTATAATATCATTGGGTGTAACAAAATATGTATCTTTTTCTCTCCCATCAGATATTATACTTTGATTGTTCATATTTGCCTGCCCATATTTTTTTGATCAATATTTAATCTTCTAACATTAAAATGAATTGATGAGTCATTTTTTTTAATAAAAAAACATAAGTATTAACATTAATTACATTGCATAATGGATTTATGGGTGAAGTGTGGATTATGTTGTTTTTTGATTTGCTTCAATGTTTAGATAATTAAATTTTTGTATATTTCATATAAATATTTTAGGCCTTATTTATCAATATATTTCAGAATATTTAACAGCTATAAATAGTTGATTTTACTTTTTTGAATTCAATTTTTATATTGATTTTAAAAGATATTTTAAATTGATATTAATATATAATTTCCATAAATTTGTCTTTGAGCGTGCATATGAAGTTACAAAATAAAATTTTATTGATTACAGGTTGGGGAGTAGGAATAGAACCTTTGCAATCGTTAAAATTAGGTTTAATGAAAGCTGGGTATGACACGCAACTTATTAATATTTTTAATGTTTTAGATGGTGGCTTTCACGAGCAGCTTGATTTTTTAACTGATATTGAGGTGGTTGTAGGTTGGTCTTTAGGTGGACAGTTAGCAACATACCTGGTTGACTTTTTTTATAAACAAACGGGCCAAACTAAAACGTTAATTACGCTTGCTTCTAATCCTTGTTTTGTGGCTAATACCTCGTGGCATACTGCTATGCCTGCTGATGTATTTAGTCAATTTAAAGCGTCCTTTTTACAGAATCCCCAAGCTACTTTAAAACGTTTTTATTATTTAATTACACTTGGCTCATCTCAGGCAAAACAAGATTGGCTTAATGTACAAAACATAGCAAATCCGCCCTCAAATAAACTGTTGTTAGAAGGTTTGAAAATGCTTGAGCAGCTAAATTTGGTAGATAACTTGAAAACCTATTCAGGTCGACAGCTTCACCTGTTTGCTGAGCAAGATAATGTCATTCCTTGCAAGATTGTTGAAAATTTTAAAGATATAGTGACAGAAAACATGAGTTATAAGCTAATAAAAGATGCTACACATGCTTTTCCCTACTTACAGGTAGAGAGAACAATTGAAGAAATCTGCCAATTTTTAACAATTCATCAGCAAAGTTCATAAGCTTTGGTTGATCTCGCAATTTTCTTTCATTCTTAACAGGTTTAACATGTGCTAAATGAAAGATTTGATTGCTGTAAAAGGGTATAGAGGATGACCGATAATTTTGATTTGGAACATATTTGGCATCCATATACTTCAATGACCCAACCTTTACCCACATTTAAAGTGAAGCGTGCCTATGGGGCAACGATTGAACTTGATGATGGTAGAACTTTAATTGATGGTATGTCATCTTGGTGGTGTGCAATTCATGGCTATAACCACCCTGAACTTAATCAGGCAGTGACCGACCAGCTACAAAATATGTCTCATATCATGTTTGGCGGTTTAACTCATGATCCTGCTATTGAACTTGGCAAAATTCTTTTAAAAATTACACCGCCGAGTCTCGATAAAATTTTTTATGCAGACTCAGGTTCAGTTGCCGTTGAAGTTGCTTTGAAAATGGCTGTGCAATTCTGGACAGCACAAGGCCAGCCACAAAAAACAAATTTTATTACTACACGTTCTGGTTATCACGGTGATACATGGAATGCGATGTCTGTTTGTGATCCAGTGACAGGCATGCATCAGATTTTTGGTACCAGCTTACCGAACCGTCTTTTTGTAGCAGCTCCGCAAACCAAATTTCATGAGGAGTGGAACCGAGAAGATATTGCCGAGTTAGAGCAAGCTATTCAGCAAAATCATGAAAACCTTGCTGCACTGATTATTGAGCCGATTGTCCAAGGGGCAGGAGGCATGCGCTTTTATCACCCTGAATATTTACGTCAGGCTAAAGCGCTTTGTGAAAAATATCATCTGTTGTTAATTTTTGATGAAATTGCCACTGGTTTTGGCCGTACAGGTAAGCTCTTTGCTTGGGAACATGCTCAAGTCGAGCCGGATATTATGTGCCTAGGTAAAGGGTTAACAGGCGGTTATATGACTTTGTCTGCGACCTTAACGACAAAGTATGTAGCAGAAACCATTAGTCGCGGTGAGGCTGGGGTATTTATGCACGGCCCAACTTTTATGGCCAATCCACTCGCTTGTGCCGTTGCTTTAAAAAGTACGCAATTATTAATTGAGCAAGATTGGCAGGCCAATATTAAGCGAATTGAGCAACAGCTTAGCCAATATTTAATGCCTTTAAATCAGCTTGATTATGTTGCTGATGTACGAGTGCTCGGTGCAATTGGTGTGGTAGAACTCACCTTTAATGTCGATATGAAAACTTTACAGCAACAATTTGTAGAGCGTGGAATCTGGATTCGTCCTTTTGGAAAATTAGTTTATGTCATGCCGCCTTATGTCATCACTCAACAAGAGTTAAGTGACTTGCTCGAACAGTTGGTTGAAGTAGTTAAAACGATGCAGGGGGCACATTAAGATGTCATTGCTCGATCATTTTGCTACAGAGTTAGATGAGTTAAAACGACAAGGTAATTTCAGACAATTTACCCAAAATGTGCAGCATGGCCGTTTTATTACAATTCAAAATAAAACGATGCTCAATTTAGCTTCAAATGACTATCTTGGGTTGGCAGCTGATATTGATCTTCGCCAAGAATTTTTAGATTGCTATCCATTAGAACGTAGCTATTTTAGTTCTTCATCTTCACGTTTATTAACGGGCAATTTTGATGAATATGAACAGTTGGAAAATAGCCTAAGCCAAGCATTTGGTGGTCGGGCGGCTCTATTATTTAATAGTGGCTACCATATGAATATTGGTATTTTGCCCGCTGTTGCTGATAGTAAAACTTTAATTCTGGCAGATAAGTTAGTTCATGCCAGTATGATTGATGGGATCCGTTTGTCTGGTGCCCAGTATGTGCGGTATCGACATAATGATTTACAGCATTTAGAGCAACTTCTACAAAAGTATCATGATGATGACCAGATTGAACGAATCATTGTGGTCACGGAAAGTATTTTTAGTATGGATGGCGATGAAACAGATTTAACCGCTTTAGTCCAGCTTAAAAAACGCTTTGCTAAAACCATGTTATATGTCGATGAAGCGCATTCAATTGGCGTACGTGGACAGCAGGGTTTAGGGTGTGCCGAACAATATAATGTAATTCAGGAAATTGATTTTCTAGTTGGTACCTTGGGTAAAGCGCTAGCAGCAGTCGGTGGTTATATTATTTGCCATCCAATTATTAAAGATTATCTCATTAATAAAATGCGCCCGCTTATTTTTAGTACTGCTCAACCTCCGATTGTTATGGCTTGGGCAAATTTTATTTTTCAAAAAGTATTAAACGCTCAATCTCAACGTAAACATTTAAAAAATATTAGCCAATATCTTCAACAAGCAGTGGTGCAAAAGGGGTATGTGAGTCCATCGACTAGCCATATTATTCCAGTGATTGTGGGAGAAAGTCAGGCTGCTATCGATAAGGCGAAACAGGTTCAGGAAAGCGGTTTTTATGCCATGCCTGTACGTCCACCAACAGTACCTAAAAATAGTTCGCGTTTGCGCATTTCCTTAACATCAATGGTTGAGCAACATGAACTTGAAGCCTTGGTGAGTTTCCTGTGAGTTTGAATAAAAATTTGGTTGCCCAACGTTTTGCTAAAGCAGGGCAAAGCTATTCAAAGCATGCAATTGTCCAAAAACAAATTTGCCAAAACTTAACGAACTTACTAAAGCAATTTTGTCCAAGCACGATGTCACGTGTCTTTGAAATTGGTTGTGGTTCTGGCAATTTAACTCGTCTGCTTGTTGAATCTTTTCAAATTGAAGATTTAGTTTTAAATGATTTGTATGCAGAGGTGCAACAGCACTTTAATCATGAAGAACATGTGAAATGGTTAATTGGAGACGTTGAAACCTTAGAACTCCCTCAGCAGCTCGATATGATTGTTTCCGGTTCAGCTTTGCAATGGATGCAAGATTTACCACGGTTACTTCAACATTGCGATGCTGCTTTAAATGAGCAAGGCTGGCTATGCTTTTCAACATTTGGTCCTAAAAACCTCATTGAAATTAAAGAGTTAACTGGACAAGGTTTAAATTATTGGAATCTTGAAAATTGGAATAGTGCCTTAACTCAGGCTGGTTTTGAGATTTTGCATTTGGCACAGTCAGAAACTCAGCTTTATTTCGATTCGCCTAAAGCTGTGTTGCAGCATTTAAAAGCAACAGGTGTAACAGCAACTGCTCAGCATCGTTGGACTAAGCAATCTTTACAGCAGTTTTATCAAGATTATGACCGGTTTAAGCACACCGAGGGGTACTCCCTAACATATCACCCGATTTATTGTATTGCCCGGAGAATGAAGTAAATGAGTGGCCAGATCTATTTTGTGAGTGGGATTGATACCGAAATTGGTAAAACCTACGCGACAGGTTTCTTAGCAAAATTATGGACTGAGCAGGGTAAAAAAGTAATTACCCAAAAACTTATTCAAACAGGTAATGCTGATATCTCTGAGGATATCCAGAAGCATCGTGAAATTATGGGGCAAGGTTGGTTTCAGGAAGATCATGACAAGCTGACTATGCCGGAAATCTTTAGTTATCCTGCTTCACCTCATTTAGCAACGCGTCTTGATAACCGAGAGATCGATTTTCAAAAAATTGAGAATGCGACTCAAACATTGGCTGAGCGTTTTGAAATTGTATTGTTAGAAGGTGCAGGTGGCTTAATGGTACCCTTAACCACCAGTTTACTTACTATTGATTACGTTGCTCAGCATCAGTTTCCTGTTATTTTGGTGACGTCTGGTCGTTTGGGGAGTATTAACCATACATTGCTTAGTCTCGAGGCACTTAAGTCACGTGGTCTGAAATTAAAAGCTTTGGTTTACAACCTAAAAGATGAATCAAAAGATCCATTAATCTCTCAAGATACTTCAAATTATTTGAAGAACCATTTAGCCATTCATTTCCCTGAAGCTGAGTGGATTGAACTAGCAAAAATGAATGAATTAAAAAATTAGGCCATAAAAAACCGCTCTAAATTGAGCGGTTTTTTTGATTTAAAAGCTTTACTTAGAACTTTTTAAATCCACGTTTAAAACCAGTCGATTTGCGCTGATTACCTGTGTTAGCTGGTGCTTCTTTTTCATCATCACGACGTTGCTGACGTAAGTAACCACCACGGCGTGCTGCCATTGGCTTTTCTGTCATACGTTCGGTGCGACGTTTTGCCATACCAAATAAGCCTGTACCTTGACGTGGTTTTAACTCAACAGATTTTGCCAAGTTATCGATGTCAGTTTTGTCGAGTTCCATCCAGCGACCAGTACGTAATTCGCGTGGTAAAATGACTGTACCGTAGCGAGTACGCAATAAGCGGCTTACTTTAAGGCCTTGTGATTCAAAAATACGGCGTACTTCACGGTTACGGCCTTCTTTCACTACAACTTGATACCAGCGGTTAATACCTTCACCACCAATTTCAGAGAAAGATTCGAATTTGGCAGGGCCATCTTCAAGCTCTACACCATTGACCATGTTTTGACGTAATTGTGGTGTTACTTCACCCATTACACGTACAGCGTATTCACGTTCAATTTCATTAGATGGATGCATTAAGCGGTTAGCAAGCTCGCCATCGTTTGTAAAAAGTAATAAACCTGTACTGTTAATATCTAGACGGCCTACCATTACCCAACGGTCATTTGCAATTTGTGGTAAATGATCAAATACGGTTGGACGCTTTTCAGGGTCATTACGTGAACAGATTTCACCTTCTGGTTTATAATAAATCAGTACACGACGACGAATTTCATCTTCGATCTGGAACTGAACTTTACGGCCATCAATGCGTAATTCATCGCCTGGTTCAATGCGCTCGCCAACTTGGGCAACGCGGCCGTTCACACTCACGCGTCCTGCGGCAATAACCTCTTCCATATATCGGCGAGAACCTAATCCGATTCGCGCTAATACTTTTTGCAATTTTTCACTCATGACAGCACAACCTTAGACATAATGATCAACAGTCCACCTCTTTATGACTTCGGTGCATTTGCATCGAGAGCCATAAATGCTTCCTTGGCGTTCTGCAGGGGAGGCAATTGGCCTAGAGAGGCTAGACCAAAAGCATTCAGAAATTGAGGCGTTGTAATTAGCAACGCAGGTCTTCCGGGTAAATCTCTAAAACCGGCTTCTTTAATCCAGTTCCAGTCAAATAGCGTTCTGAGAATCTGACTATTATTAGATACACCACGAATTTGTTCAATATCAGCACGTGTGACCGGTTGATGATACGCAATGACAGCCAACGTTTCTAGTAATGATGGTGACAGTTTTGTTGGTCGCTCTGGCCAAATCTGCGCAATGATATTGCGATATTTGGATCTTACCTGAAAACGAAAGCCCTGCGCAGTTTCAATCAACTCAATGGAACGGCCATGTTGTAAAAGGGCAAGCTGTTGTAAAAGCTGACGAAGCTGTTGTTTGTTATATTGATTATTAAATGCTTCTTTTAAACGGGCAATTGAGACAGGCGCTTCACTAGCAAAAATAATGGCTTCAAGCTGTAATAAAACTTCATGATGAATATCGGCTAATGACAAATCATTATTATTTTGTTCAAAACTGCTCATATTGAAGACCCTTGAATAGCTAGTGGAGCTTCAACTCCTGTAGCAATAATCTTAATCTTTTGTTGTCGGGTCAATTCTAAAACAGCCATAAAAGTTACAACCATTCCCATACGGCCTTGTTGGGGATTAAGTAATTCTTTAAAACTTAACACGTCGCCTGACTCTAATTTCTCTTCAATATAAGCAATACGTTCTTCTAACAGTACAGGCTCTTGCGCAATTGTGTGTGTTACAGGTTCCGGACGGTTAAATACACAGAACAAAGCATCGTGTAATGCTGAAACATCATATCCTTCATAAACAGGTGCAATATGACCTAAGCTTACATTGGCACTGAATGTATCACGGTCAAGAACTGGCATTTGGCCTAAACGTTCAGCGGCTTGTTTAATGCGTAAATAAGTTTCAAGTCGATCGATAAGATCTTGTTTAGGATCTTTTTCGATGCTTACTACAGTAGGCTTAGGTAAAAGTAAGCGAGATTTCAAATCAGCCAATAAAGCAGCCATGACCATATAGTCGGCAGTCAGCTCAATATTTAAGGATTTCATGCTATCCATATAAGCTAAATATTGAGTGGCAATAGGGGCGATATCGAGCTGAACTAAATCAAAACCGTTTTTCTGAATCAGATAAATTAAAAAGTCGAGTGGTCCTTCAAACTGTTCGAGTAAAATCTCAAAGGCAGCCGGAGGAATATAAAGATCTTCAGGAATCGTGTCGTGCCACTCATCTAAAACACGGATGTGTGGAACGTCTTCCATGGATTGATGAAGTGATTGGTTCATTACGATTATAAGCCACGCGAATTTTCAAAAGCATGAGACTTGTTTTTCAAGTCAATAATAGCTGTAGCAGAAGAACAGCAGATAGTGAGAAGCATTCTAAAGGAATTGTGACTTTTAATAAATTGCTTAACGACTAAAGTGTAAAAAAAATCCAAACTAAATAAAGAGTATTTTTTTTCTTGATAATGCTTTTTTTTAAACTATTGGTAAAAAATGAAAAGTAAGTGCTTATTCAAAAGCACTTACATCACCGACACCACGACGAATAATTTCAGGATGCTCACCTGATAAATCAACAATACTCGTAGTTGTTAAAGTACCAAAACCGCCATCAATAAAGACATCAATACGCTTAGCTAATTGATTTTCAATATCGTAAGGATCATCTAGTGGATCTTCTTGCCCCGGTAAAATTAATGTGCTGGTGAGTAAAGGTTCACCGAGCTCTTTTAATAAAGCCTGACAAATTGGATTGCTTGGAATACGTAGACCAATCGTTTTCTTTTTAGGGTGCATTAACCTGCGTGGAACTTCGCTGGTTGCCGGTAAAATAAAAGTAGTGATGGCTGGTGTATTTGCCTTTAATAAACGGTACGTCGCATTATCAACTTTGGCATAAGTCGCGATATCTGATAAATCGCAACACATAATTGCATATTGATGCTTAGGACCTAAACCACGAATCTGGGCAATCCGTTCCATCGCATTTTTATTACCAATCTGGCATCCGATTGCATAGGCAGCATCAGTAGGGTAGACCACAACGTCTCCGGCACGAATACGCTCAACCGCTTGCTCAATGAGGCGTTGCTGTGGATTTTCAGGATGTACATGTAAATGCAGCATATTTTAGAGACTCCATCACGCCATTATTAAAAATAGTATTAGACCTTTCAAACTTGTGAAGCAAGTAACTTACGTAGTTTTTTTGTCATTTAATCAAGGAGTTCACGTTTAAATTCATTTAATTTTAATGCTGCACCTGCTCGCGTACATTGGCAAATACATTCAATGAATCTTGCTGCATCGGTAGGCAGCTTTGCTTCACCAGAAAAGTAACGTTGAACTTGGGCATAAACATTATCTTTAAACTTTCTGCCATCTCCACCATCGCCCGTAAGGTTATCTAGCGAGACTCTGAATTTTCTGCCAAAAGACTGTGCAAATAACCATTCAATGGCTTGAGGTTTGATTTCTACTTGTTCAAATAAATCTTGCTGTTCTTTAGTTCTGCCATCTGGCGCATACCAATAACCTAAATCGGGTAATAGGCGACGTTTTGTACCTGCAATCGTCCAATGGCTAATTTCGTGAAGAGCACTATTGAAAAAACCATGAGCAAATTGAATTTTCGCTGGCTCATGATCGTTCGCTGGGAAATATTCTGGTTCAAATTCTCCACGAACTAATGTCACATTATGGTGGGAAAACCAGTGATTAAAGTGTAAAATAAGCCAATCAACTTGCTCAGACTCTAATTTTGAGCTTGGCCATGGTGAGAGTTGCACCACGTCAGGTAAAAGAGGGTTCTGGTGGGTTGAATGGGTGCAAACGAGTAATGAAGTGTTAACTTCAGGTTGCGGCTGCAACAGGTGCATTGCTTAATTTACCCCGAGTTCTGTCTAAAGAAGTACAAAATTGTATCTTAATCTTTGACAGAGTACCGATGAATTTGTAGAATTGCCGCCTTAATTATGTCAGCAAATACCTTTCCGGCACAGATTGAGCCGTTTAAATGGGCTGAACAAGGCTTTACATGGTCAGGTCAACTGCCATTGTCTCGCTTTGCTCGTATTGCTCGTGAAGCTGTTGGGTCAATTGATAACCAATTGATCAACATAGACTGTAAGCTATCAATGGATGCCTATCATCGCATTGTGTGGTTAGATGGTCACATGGAAACAAAAGTTCCAATGGAGTGCCAACGTTGTTTGGAACCTGTTGAAATGCCAATTGTTTCTGACTTTCATATTGCACTTGTAGATGATGAGTCACTGATAGAGCGCTTGGATGAGGATGCTGATTTCATCGTTTTAGGTGAAAGTGAGTCTTCGACAAAAGGTGATTTTGATACACCTGCCTCGATCAACTTACTCGCATTACTAGAAGATGAACTGTTATTGTTGATGCCTTTATCTCCCAAGCATGATGCTTGTGAACATAAACATCAACCTACCATTCAGAACGTTGTCGAAGAGAAACGGGATAATCCGTTTGATGTTTTGGCAGGTTTGAAGGGTAAACTTAACTCATAATTTGTGTTATGATTATGGGATAAGACAACTGAATTTGTTCTGATCCATTTTTTCGATCTTTGTAAGGAGCCATCATGGCCGTTCAGCAAAACCGTAAAAGTCGCTCTCGCCGTGACATGCGCCGTTCACATGACGCTTTAACCGAGAATGCATTAACAGTAGACCAAGCAACTGGTGAAACTCATCGTCGTCACCACGTGACTAAAGACGGTTTCTACCGTGGTCGCCAATTATTCGCTAAAGCAGCTGATGCTGAATAATTGCATGATATGCATTAAGCGTGATGCTTAAGTATAGAAAAAATGGGAGCGAAAGCTCCCTTTTTTTGTTGTTTTTCGCAATTATAAATATACAAATTAAATGTTAAATTTCCGCTCCAGAGAAATGAGTGAAAACCCAAAAAGGATTTCTTATGTCTGCTAAACGTCTTGAACAAGTAGCTTTAGCCACAAAAACTGCATTTGTGTTTCCAGGTCAAGGTTCACAAAAAGTTGGTATGCTCGCTGAACTCGCAGAACAGTTTAGTGGAGTTGGGCAAACTTTTGCCGAAGCTTCAGACGCGCTAGGATTTGATCTTTGGCACATTGCACAAAGTGGTGAAGGTTTAGACCAAACAGAAAATACCCAGCCTGTATTATTAACTGCCAGTATTGCTTTATGGCGTTTATGGTTAGATTTAGGTGGTTTAGCCCCTAAATACCTTGCAGGTCACTCTTTAGGTGAATACAGCGCTTTAGTTGCAGCAGGTTCAATGAGTTTGGCGGATGCAGTTAAGTTAGTTAATTTGCGTGGAAAACTCATGCAAAATGCTGTTCCTCAAGGGGAAGGCGCTATGGCTGCTATTCTTGGTTTAGCTGATGATAAAGTAGTTGAATTGTGCCAGAGCGTGTCTGCATCAGGCCAAGGTTCAGTTGAAGCAGCAAACTATAATTCACAAGGTCAAGTTGTGATTGCTGGTAGTACTGCATCTGTACAGCAAGTTATGGCATTGGCAAAAGAACAATCTGCTAAAGCAATTGCTTTACCGGTTTCTGTTCCATCACATTGTTCATTGATGAAGCCGGCAGCAGAAAAATTTGCAGAAGCTTTGGAACAAACTGCCATTGAGCTACCTACCATTCCTGTAATACAAAATGTCAACGCGGAAATTGCTACCGATGTTGCTCAATTACGTCAGGCTTTAACAGCACAATTGTACCAGTCTGTACAATGGACACGTACCATGCAGTCTCTACAAGACCAAGGTATTCAGTACATTGTTGAGTGTGGCCCAGGTACAGTATTGAGTAATCTCGCAAAGCGTTTACCAAATATTGAAAAAGCTTTTTCTATTGATAGTAAGAGCAAAATGGAAGATGCCCTAAATGCTGTTTTAGTGGCAGAAGGAAAAATTGCATGACACAAGAACGCAAAGTTGCATTAGTAACGGGCGCGAGTCGGGGCATTGGCGCTGCAATTGCCCAGCAACTTATTCAAGACGGTTATTTTGTCGTAGGTACTGCGACTTCTGAATCTGGTGCACAAAAGCTAACTGATAGCTTTGGTGAACAAGGTGCAGGTTTGGCTCTCGATGTGCGTAATCTCGATGAGATTGAAGCAGTCGTGTCTCATATTGAACAGAACTATGGTCCTGTACTTGTTCTCGTTAACAATGCAGGTATTACGAAAGACAATTTGTTGCTTCGTATGTCGGAAGATGATTGGGATGACATCCTCAATATCCACCTTAAAGCCGTTTATCGTTTATCTAAACGTGTACTTAAGGGTATGACGAAAGCACGTTTTGGTCGCATTATTAATATCAGTTCTGTTGTAGCTCACTTTGCAAACCCAGGCCAAGCGAACTATTCTGCTGCTAAAGCAGGTATTGAAGCATTTAGCCGTAGTCTTGCAAAAGAGATGGGTAGCCGCCAAATCACTGTAAACAGTGTGGCACCAGGTTTTATTGCAACAGAAATGACAGATGCACTTAGTGAAGACATTCGCAAAAAAATGAGTGATCAAGTGGCTTTAAATCGCTTAGGCGAGCCACAAGATATCGCAAATGCGGTGAGTTTCCTTGCAAGTGATAAAGCAGGTTACATTACCGGTACGGTATTACATGTAAATGGTGGTTTATACATGGCCTAACGCCGATGTATAAACTTTTAAAAATTTTTATATTCAATTAAACTAGTGGCAAATCAAACGCCACAAGCAATGAGGAGAATTCCTGTGAGCGATATCGAACAACGCGTTAAACAAGCGGTTGCAGAACAACTTGGTCTTAAAGCTGAAGAGATTAAAAACGAAGCATCTTTCATGGATGACTTGGGTGCTGACTCTTTAGATTTAGTTGAACTTGTTATGTCTTTCGAAAATGACTTCGACATCACTATCCCTGATGAAGATTCAAACGAAATCACTACAGTTCAATCTGCAATTGACTATGTAACTAAAAAACTTGGTTAATTCGCATATTGCTGATTAAAAAAGAAGGCCACCGTAAGGTGGCTTTTTTTATACGAGTAAGATAATTGATGAGATACATATTTTTACAAGATCAACCTCAATTGATAGCAGAGGTGTCTCTTTTTTCAAGTATAACAATAAGGGTCAGTTTAATGACTTTACTATAAACAATAATATGAGGACTAAATAATGGGTCTTTTTGATTTTGTAAAAGGTATTGGTAAGAAAAATACCGCACCAGCAGAACCACAAGCAGCTCCAGCAACACCAGCAGAACCTTCTGCACAAGAAATTGCGAATAAATTATTGGGATTGATTAAAAGCTTAGGCCTTGGGGTGGAAGGCTTATCTGTAACATATAATGGCTCAACTGACACTGCTATTATTAAAGGGCAAGTCCAAAGCCAAGCAGATAAAGAAAAAATTATTCTTATTGTGGGCAATGTGGATCATGTGGCACAAGTAGATGACCAGATGACTGTTGCAACTCCTGAGCCAGAAAGCAAATTTTATACAGTGAAATCTGGCGATAATCTTTCAAAAATTGCCAAAGAGTTTTATGGTGATGCCAATCAATATCAAAAAATCTTTGAAGCGAATAAACCAATGCTGAAAGATCCAGATGAGATTTTTCCAGGACAAGTTTTACGTATTCCTCAGTAATAGGAATATAAAAAAAGGCGCTTAAAGCGCCTTTTTTATTTATTGGTTAAAACCGTTTTGGAATCTTTTGTCCATTGGGTACAGGTGTTTCAGCATTTTTTAACACACCAAATAACCATGTTTCTGCATGTTGAACTGCAATTTTTAAAGAGTCACCTAGAGCTAAACGACCTGCAATAAAACTCGCTAATGAACAACCTGAGCCATGATATTCACCTTCAAGGCGCGGACATGTACTACTTGCTGCAAGCTCGCCATCAATATATAAACTATTTTTAATAAAGTCAGGTGTGTCTTCATGTCCACCTTTCACCAATACGGCCTTGGCACCCATTTCAAATAACTTTTGGGTTGCTTGATCTAAGTCGGTAACGCCTGTTAAAGCGCGCAATTCAACTGTATTTGGAGTAATGAGTGTCGCTAGAGGAATAAGCTCCACAAATGCTTTAACTAAAGTTGCTTGGTCTCCTAACGAACCGCCACTGTTTGCAACTAAAACAGGATCAAGTACATATTGATAGTCAGGATGAGCACGTAAAAATTCGGCTAGAGCCGCAATATTATCGGTAGTGCCTAGCATGCCAGACTTAACACATTTAATGGGTAAATCGCCTACAACAGCATTTGCTTGGGCTAATAATAGTTCTTTTGAGGTTGCTTCGAAGCCAAATACTTGTTGAGAATTCTGAATGGTGAGGGCTGTACATGCAATTGCTGCATGTGCACCACTTTGTCCAATCGCTTCAATATCGGCTTGTAAACCTGCACCACCTGAAGGGTCTAAACCCGAGAAACAAAGTACGGTTGGACGCACGGTTATTTCCTTTTCAATTTAAATTTACGTTAGTATAAGAGAGTTTAATTAAACTCTCGACCAATTGAATTAAATACTTTACTGGGTTAGTGATTGAATGGCTATAAAACATATTTTGATTGATTTAGATGGAACCTTAACAGACCCTAAAGTTGGTATCCATACATCAATTCGTTATGCAATGGATAAGTTAGGTTATCCATTAGCTGCCGATTTAAATATTGATTGGACGATTGGCCCACCTTTAAAAGCGTCATTAGCAAAATTATTAGCTACTCAAGATGATGCACTAGCTGAGCAAGCTTTACTTGCTTACCGTGAGCGTTTCTCGGTGATTGGTTTATTTGAAAATGAAGTATATCCATCTGTTGCGGAAACACTTAAGGCCTTAAAAGCAGAAGGGTATCGGTTGTTCGTTGCTACTGCTAAACCAACGATTTATGCAAAACGAATTTTAGATCATTTTGATTTAAGCCAATATTTTGTACAAATTTACGGTAGTGAATTAACGGGTGAGCGGACCAATAAAGCTGAGCTTATCCATTATATTCTTGAACGTGAGCAATTAAACCCAGAAGAATGCTTGATGGTGGGTGATCGTCAATACGATGTTTTAGGTGCCCGTCATAATGGTATTGAAGCGGTAGCTGTGACTTATGGTTATGGGACACCAGAAGAACTTACTCAAGCACAACCTAAAGCAAAGATTACAAAATTTTCTGAACTTTTAGATTATGTTGAAGAACAGGCCGCACAAAAGAAAGTTTCTTAAATTTCAAGAATTATAATTTAGAGGTTTGACCTGCAAGTGAACAAGTCAAACCTTTTTATTTATTTTTAAATACCGTGTTGTTGACGATATTGTACAAGCTCTTCAATTGTAATCACGGTTAAATGATGAGTTTGAGCATATGCTAAAACTTGAATTCCTGATGCCATTGTCCCATCCGGATTGGTTAATTCACATAATACTCCAGCAGGTTTCAAACCAGCTAATCTTGCTAGATCAATAGTCCCCTCCGTATGACCTCGGCGGGTAAGCACGCCACCATGACGTGCGCGTAATGGGAAAACATGGCCTGGACGGTTAAGATCACTTGCAACAGCACCATCTTTAATAGCAGTTTTAATCGTTGTTACACGGTCTTTAGCAGAAACACCAGTGGTAACGCCTTGAGCAGCTTCAATAGTCACTGTAAATGCAGTATGAAACTGACTTGAGTTTTGAGAAACCATTGGTGGAAGTTCAAGATGATCAGCTAACTCTTCAGTAAGGCATAAACATACAATACCTGAGCCATCACGAATCATACGTGCCATGGTCTCAACAGTTAGGGTTTCCGCTGCAACAATTAAATCTGCTTCATTTTCACGATCGAAGTCATCCATCACCAAGACAGGTTTGCCTTGACGGATATCTTCTAATGCTTGTTGAATGCGTTGCTCAGCAGGAGAGAGGGCTGAGAAAAAAAGTTCTGGTTGAATTAAACTAGACATAATGAAACGCTCTCGTAAGAATACGGTTGAACATTTCAGGACTGATGCAAAAACAGGCTGGCACTGAAATAAAATGGATTTATTCCAGTTCGTCGTCTTCTTTCATCCGGACTATACCGTCGGCTTTGGAGTTTCACCAAATCTGCTCAAATTACATAATTTAAGCTCGTGGGCTTGTTAATTTAACAATAAAAATTAACTTTACCACCGGTGGGGAATTACACCCCGCCCTGAAGCGATGGGTTTTATTATAGCGCGCTTGGCAAAATTGGCTAGATGCTTTTGTAGAATGCTAAGTCTCTTTATGAATAAGTATTTTCATAAATTGAAATAGGCTTTTTAACAAGAGCTTACTTGTTGAGCTTAAAAGTGAATGTTATGTTTTTTCTAGAAAATTATAAGTAAAACCGGTGTTTCATGCAGATAAGAGATTATTATCCTTTTAGGAATACTTTATTTATTCAGCATCTCCATATTTTCAGTTATGTATTTATGGCGCTCAGTATTCTGTACTTAATTGCTGCTAATTGGTTGATGCTTCCAGATAGCATTCAACTCATTATTCCACCTGTTATATTACTTATTACAGCTTGGGTGAGTGTCAAGAAGACTTTAAGTGAGGGAGTAAGGCAAACTTTACATGGCATCTGCGGCTTAATGGTCGGTTTGAGTTTAGCTGTAATTGGGCAAGTTTATCAAACTGGTGCAGACAGTTATTTACTTTTCTTGATTTGGACTTTGCTTTTATTACCGTGGCTATATCGACCAAATATTGGAATCTTTGCTTTAATTTGTATTACAAGCCAACTCACCCTATTTTTATTTTTTAAACAGACTTTCTGGGCAGAAAAATTTCCCTATCTTTATCTTTTTGCTCTAAATCTATTAAGTCTTGTGCAGTTTTGGATCTGTCAAAAGAAATATACGGCTTTACGTTTTATTTTTATTGCTTGGTTTGCTGTTATTTCAATAACAGGAATGATTCAATTCCTATCAAGTGAAAATTTACCTTATCTGATCTCGGCTTTTTTTCTAGGAATCATCGCTTTTTATTATTTTTTTAATAAAGATGATCAGTTGTGTGCCAGTTTAATGGCTGCTGTTCTTGGTGTGACGGCTACCATATGGCTTGTGGATGGTATTAATCAACTATTTAAAGATTCTAATGAGTTCATCTTTTTATTGATCGCGGGGATTATTTTTACTTGGTTTGCACTCATTAGTTATTTCTTAATCAAGATTTTCCGTCAAAGCCGTTTTTATATCATTCCTTTGGCAATTGGTGCTTGGCTTGCTGGTCTAGCGCTTGCAGCATTTACTTTGGTGTTTTGGGAGACTATTTCCTTAATTATTGGAATCATCTTTGTTGCTGTAGCTATAACTTTACTAATAAAATCGCAAAGTTATTTCATCCGGCAGTTTGCATATTGTTTATTTGTGAGTGGACAGACTGCTTTTTTATTTCATCTTGGTTCTGAAACAGATCAAATTTTATGGGTATTGATTGCCCAGATCTTTATTTTATGTATCAGTTATTTTCTTAAACCGCATTGGTTCTTTATTTTAATTCAAATGCTTGCAACTTATGGTATAGCAGTAATCTATCTACTACAAATGGATCATTCATTATGGTCTTTAAACTCTACTCAGACTTATTTAAATTTAGTCTTACTTAACTATTTGGTTTTTAGCTCGGTACTACTGATAGGAAGTAAAGCGGTCGTATCGTATAAGCGAAGTACCTTTTTATGTACGCTCGTTGTAATTTTGGGGAGTTCATTCTTTGATACCTTTATAGGATTAGCACTTGTTGATTCGGCTGATCAGTCACTATGGTTGCTTTATGCATTGCCGTGCGTATGGTTATTATGCTTTAGTTTTTTCTATCTCTATCGGCAACTTCACGGTATAACTTTTTTTGCCTTTTTAGTTTTTGGCATATTACTTATTGCACTCGGCTATTTTGAAGTATTCATCTTATTTGTTATTTTGACATGGGCTTTAAAAAATAAAGATCGCATTGTTTATGGTGTTACGCTCGTAGTATTTGCCTTTGTGCTTTGGCAACTTTATTACAGTTTACAATTAAGTTTTTTAGCTAAAAGTGCATCAATCTTGGTGTCGGGCATTATATTGCTGGCTCTATATGGGCTACTTATGAAAGAAGCTAAAATTAATTGTATTGAGGGAGAAAAGTAATGAAAAAGTATTTCTCTCTTATGCTTGCAATAGTCACTGTATTATTTTTTGCAGGTTTAGTGATGAAAAATGAATGGCACCTGCATCAGAGTAAAAGTATTTTTATTAAGCTGAAACCAGTTGATCCTCGTTCTATTCTACAAGGAGACTACATGGCGCTGGCTTATGAATTAAATTTACAATCTCTCAAAGCTTTGACAGAAAGTGAAGCTTTAGATCAGGTGATTTTTAATCATGCTTCTGTTCCAGCAAAAGTTATTTTAGATTCACGAAATCGAGTAATCCGTACGGTTTTAGACCCTAAATCTTTATCTAACGAGCAGAATTTAATTTTAAAAAATCCGGACAATCACTATCAATCTTTGTACCCAGCTTCTCGCAGTTTCTTATTTGCCGAAGGCTTAGCTCATTGCTATGAAAAAGCGAAATATGCTGAATTTAAGGTAAATACAAAAGGAGAGGCGATTTTATTTGATTTACGTGGAGAAGAGCTACAGCCTCTAAATTGTAAACAGCAACAGAGCTGGTGGAAGGGAACTGCCAGAAGTTTATAAAGTCTTATAAAAAAAGCCCGTATTACGGGCTTTTTATTATTTTTAAATCTTTAATTAGGCAACTTGCACCGGAATACAGTTCGCTGTGTGATTGACTGTATTATCTGGGTTTGCATATACCAAGCGTGGTTTATGGGCATTTGCTTCAGCTTCTGTGAAATCACCAAAAGTAGCAATAATAACTAAATCGCCCACATCTGCTTGGTGAGCAGCGCCACCATTTACTGAAATAATGCCAGAGTTATCTTCACCACGAATTGCGTAAGTTGTGAAGCGCTTGCCATTGGTTACGTTCCAAACGTGGATTTCTTCGTATTCACGAATACCAGCTAAGTCCATCAATACGCCATCAATTGCACAAGAACCTTCATAGTGAAGTTCAGCATGGGTTACAACTGCACGGTGAATTTTGCATTTTAATAAACGAGATAGCATGGCTAGCGTCTCCTGAGTAGATCTAAGATGAAGATCTTATGGTGAAATCTTTCGCCTTTGCCGCCGGCTAGGTGGCTGATGCGCATTTTGCTCCTAAAAAAGCAAGATAGCAAGCTTGATTGTTCAACAATTTAAGCTGGTTTATACGCATTAATTTGATTCATGGCCTGTGGTACTTGCCCTTGAACAAGTAACTTTACTTTAGAGAGAGCATGATCAATTGCTCCATCCATCAGGCTTTGTTCACTACTTGGTGCTTTCCCGAGCACATGTCCAGAAACTCTTTCTTTTGAGCCAGGATGTCCAATACCAATACGTAAACGATGAAAATTTGGGCCAATATGCGGGACAATATCACGTAAACCGTTATGACCGCCGTGTCCACCGCCTGTTTTGAGGCGAATTACACCAGGGTTCATATCAAGTTCATCATGAGCAATCAGAATTGCTTCAGGAGCAATTTGATAGAACTTTGAGAAAGGAACAACACTTTGTCCGGAACGATTCATATAAGTCATAGGTAGAAGTAAGCGAACATCATGCCCTTCTATATTACCACGACCACTGATTCCGTGAAATTTTGGATCATTTTTTAATGTAATGCCATATTTATCTGCAAGCTGTTCGACGAACCAGAAACCTGCATTATGGCGGGTTTGGGCATATTCTGAACCAGGATTGCCCAAACCAACAATTAGCGAAATATTTGACACTAATCTACGCCTTTAAACACTTATGCGCGTTTGAAGTCAGCGTGCATAGGAGTGTTTTTAGCTGGGTGACGTTGTAACGCTTGGATTTTAACGTTTTCAACTTTGTCACCTACTTTGATTTCAACAACTTCTTCAAAGAAAGCGTTGCTTTCTAAAGCTTTTACAAGCTCACGAAGTTCTAAAGTAACTGCTACAGGCTCAGCGTTACCACCGTAGATGATAGCTGGAACTAAAGATTCGCGACGAAGGCGGCGGCTCGCACCTTTCCCTTGTTTGTCTTCAGCACGCGCTTGAGCGTTTAATACGAAGTTTGCCATGAGATAAATCCTCATTAAAGATTAAATAAACTAAACTTGCGACCAGTTTAGTGATAGAAAACCCCAGCCAAAGCTAGGGTTAAGAAAAAGCTGCAATATTATAAACTATCGAACATCGCGCTGATAGACTCTTCGTTATTAATACGACGAATCGTTTCAGCAACCATGCTAGCAACAGAAACTTGGCGAATTTTACCTAAGTTTAATGCTTCTTCAGAAAGAGGAATTGTGTCAGTTACAACTAACTCATCAATAACAGAGTTACGTAAGTTCTCAATTGCTTTACCTGAAAGTACAGGGTGAGTTGCGTAAGCAACAACACGACGTGCACCGAATTGTTTAAGCGCATCAGCTGCTTTACACAATGTACCAGCTGTATCAACCATGTCGTCTACGATAACGCAATCACGATCTTTTACGTCACCAATTAAGTGCATAACTTGCGACTCGTTGGCTTTTTGACGACGTTTGTCGATGATTGCTAAATCGATATCACCCATCTGTTTAGCAACGGCACGAGCACGTACAACACCGCCAACGTCAGGAGAAACCACCATAAGGTTGTCATGTTGTTGTTGACGTAAGTCAGCAAGCAAAGCAGGAGTACCGTAGATGTTGTCGACTGGAATATCGAAGAAGCCCTGGATTTGGTCAGCATGTAAGTCAATCATTACGACACGGTCAATACCAACAGTGGTAAGCATGTCTGCAACAACTTTCGCTGTGATCGGCACACGTGCAGAACGTGGACGACGGTCTTGGCGAGCATAACCAAAATAAGGGATAACAGCAGTAATACGACCAGCACTTGCACGACGCAAAGCATCTGCCATAACCAAGATTTCCATAAGGTTGTCATTGGTTGGAGCACAAGTAGGCTGAACGATAAATACGTCTTTACCACGAACATTTTCAGTAATTTCTACTGAAATTTCACCATCAGAGAACTGACCGACTGATGCAGCACCTAGAGGGATATGTAAGTGACTTACGACTTTTTGAGCGAACTGTGGATGAGCATTTCCACTAAAAACGACAAGATTGGGCATGAAGCACCCTTGGCGGTTGGTATGTAATGAAGTAGATGGCAGGGGCGGCTGGATTCGAACCAACGGATGGCGGGATCAAAACCCGCTGCCTTACCACTTGGCGACGCCCCTAATGCGGCAGAACTTTAATATTTTTGCAATGCAATGTCAAGGTTAATCAACAAAAAGCAAGGCAATTAAGTCTGTCTTTTAAATAAGAGAATGGCAGGGGCGGCTGGATTCGAACCAACGGATGGCGGGATCAAAACCCGCTGCCTTACCACTTGGCGACGCCCCTAAATTCGATGCTGTATTAAGATGGCAGGGGCGGCTGGATTCGAACCAACGGATGGCGGGATCAAAACCCGCTGCCTTACCACTTGGCGACGCCCCTAATACAATCATCATTACAGGTGGAAAATGGCAGGGGCGGCTGGATTCGAACCAACGGATGGCGGGATCAAAACCCGCTGCCTTACCACTTGGCGACGCCCCTAACTTGCAACTTTAAAATGACGTAAAGGAGATTCTTTTAAACTATGTACCAAGTAAGCTTTACATGGTGCATGTTTAAGAATGTCATCAACATTCATTTCATCGGTTACCTCAGCAAAAACACAAGCACCTGTACCTGTAAGCTTTGCATGACCAAACTGGTCGAGATATTGCATTGCTTCTTCAACTTCAGGGTATAACTCTCTAGCCAGAGGCTCAAAGTTATTTCCGAAATTAGAAGGTTCTAACTGATAGGCGCAAAATGTAGTGGGCTTAGAATCTCTTGTCAATGTTTTTTGTGAAAAAAGCAGTTGAGTGCTGATAAAACAATCAGGTTTTAAAACAATGAATTGTTTTTGATCTAAGTCTATGAATGATAAATGTTCACCAATCCCTTCAGCCCATGCATTTAACCCATAAATAAAAATTGGAACATCGGCACCAAGCTTGACACCGAACTGAGCTAATTGTTCTTCAGTTAGACCACATTGCCATAATTGATTTAAGACAATAAGCGTCGTTGCTGCATTGGAAGAACCGCCACCTAAACCAGCACCCATCGGAATATTTTTTTCAATTTTTATATGGAGTCCGCAAGGATTTTGAGCGTGAGGGCGTAATATCTGTGCCGCTCGATAAATCAGATTTTGCTCAAGTTGAACCTCACCTAAACCTTCAATCTGAATCTCATCTTCAGATATAGGCGTAAATGTCATCCAGTCATATAAATCAATAAGTTGGAAAATGGTTTGTAGTTCATGGTAACCATTTTCACGACGTCCTGTGATATGCAAAAACAGGTTGAGCTTAGCTGGAGAAGGTACTCGAATCATAGATTTATATAATAAGGATTAGCGGTTTTGGATCACCATTGTAATACGGTTTTCTTTATCTTCAGCAAGAGCCTGCTTTAAAACCAGTTTATTTGGTAGAGTTTGTTCACCATCATAACTAAAATTAACTGTCCAGCCATCTTCGATGAGTTGGCTCACACGATTTGCATTATCTTTACTAATTTGAGCATTTAAAGTTGCAGGTTTCGCTAAAATCCAACTGGTTAAATGAGTAATTGGTGCTTGCCAGCCAGTTGCACGCTCTAAAAGTTCTTCAGGAGATGCAGCCGTAATCAGTCCAGTTTTAGCACTGTTTAGAGTAACTTCACCAGGTTTACCCTGAATTTGTGTTTTTCCAACACCTAAAATACCGCTTAATTCGATATCGAAATTGTCTTGCTGTTGAATCCATGTAAAGAATGCACTACCAGTTTGTTGGGGGGTGCGTACTCCAATTTTACCTTGTAAATTGAAGTGTTTTTCGTCTTGTACTTGGTGGGTAACTGCAGCTTTAGGTTGAGTAAAATGCTGACAACCGGTTAAAAATAAAACACTTGATCCACAGATCGCTGTGCACAGTTGGGCAAGTTTGCTCATAAATTTAACTCTTTTTTGCAGATGTAGGTAAAATTAACGCATCAAGTTGTTGTAATTGTGGATCATTTGCGTGCTTTTGTTTCAGTTGTTGTAACACGGCACTGAACTGAGTTAATGATCCTTGCATATAAAGTGCCTTAGCGTAACGAATGCCAATATTTATGTTATGACTTAGTTCATATGCTTTGCCTAAAGCTTCCGCAGCCGCTTCATAATCATTTTGTAAAAATGCGATATAGCCTAGCGTATCCAGAATAGAAGCTTGTTCAGGGGCATATTCTAAAGCCTGTTCAGCATATTGACGTGCTTCCTTAAGCCTACGATTTTGCAAAGCTAATGTATAAGCATAGGCGTTTAGATACGTTGGGCTATTGGGTTCCAACTGCAATAATTGTTTGAGTGTTTTATCGAGTTTATCGCGGTCAGTATAAGGGTCTAATAATAAAACTTCTGCATAGATGAGTTCCGGATCATCTGGTAAGTTTTTGATCGCTTCATCTAATAAGTTTAATGCAGCTTTTTTATTGCCCATCTTCTTCAAAATTTCAGCTTGAGCTTGGTAGAGAAAGCTTGCATGCTGAGGATAATTGACTCGCTCTTGGGTTAAAAAGCGTAAAGCATCGTGTAGGTTTTCTTGTTTATCATAGATTGCAATGAGATTGCGTCTTGAAACAATATACAAACTACCATCGACTAAACGGTAGTAAGCTTTAGCAGTTTCATAATGTTGTTTTCTTTCAGCATTAATCGCTAAGTAGTAATACGCCTCATTTTGATATTTTGCAGAGTTGCGTAAATCAACCAGATATTGTTCTGCTTTGTCATATTGCTTAAGGTCAATACTGGTTAAACCAGCAATAAACAAAGCCTCTTCAGCATGAGGATTGCTTTCAATAATTTTCTCTAATTTTTCAAGAGCAAGCTGGGGTTGATTAATCTGGATGAGGTAACGTACTTCGGCTAGGCGAATATCTAGGTTTTTCTTATATTTACGGCTTGATTTTGCATACCATTTTAAAGCACCTTCCTGATCACTGAGTGCGATTAGTAAATTGGCTTTCATTAAGATAAAGCTGGTCACTTTAGGGCGACGGCGTAGTGCGCGATTAATAGTACTTAAGGCTGGTTCTAACTGACCATTTTGTGCTTCTAGGTTGGCAATAAGCGCTAAGATGGATGGGTTGTCTTTCTCTGCACTAGAACGTAAAGCGGTTAATAAAACTTCTCGATCCTGTGCATTTTCAGGTGCAATGCTTGCCAAAATTTGTTCAAGATCGGCAGTTGGATCTATTTTTAAAATTTTATCTAAAGTCTCGGCAGCAAGCTGATATTCATGTGTTTTTAGCGCAATATGCGATAAATAAAATAAAGCAGGGACATCTTTAGGCTCTTGAACAACCCAATGTGTTGCAATATTTAATGCAGCTTGTAAGTCGTTATATTCAAGTGCAACGTCTAATGCACGCTGTTTAATTGTTGTTGAGTTGCTTTTTATCGCAAGCACTGTGTAATTGTGCAGTGCTGTGGGAATATCGTCATAAGCTAAGGCAAATTCAGCAACCATACTCTGCTGTAAAGCCTGATCAAATGAATGCACGGCATAGGTCTCTTGCACTGGACGTGCATAGACATATGAGGACATGCTACCTAACAATAAGAATGTGGTAGAATACTGTCTTATCGAAGCACCGTTAAAATTAATACGGCTATTCATTTGACGCAATTTTTATTGATCCAAAGTAATGCTTTTTATGACACCGATGTTGCACAATAGCATAAATTTAGCGAAATGATGATCTGATATGTCTTTCTTTGCATTGGGTGTCAACCATCAAACAGCTTCTGTAGAACTCCGCGAGCAAATTGCTTTCAATGCAGAGCGATTAAGTAATTTGCTTGCCGAACAACGTCATCACGAGTCTTTAAAAGACTTAGTGGTTGTCTCAACGTGTAACCGTACAGAAGTCTACGCCATGGCGGAAGATGCCGAAAGCCTTCTGAAATGGTTAGCCGATGCCAATAATATTGATGTAAAGCAGTTAATTCATCATGTTTATCGTTACGAAAATGCTCAAGCCATCACACATTTAATGCGTGTAGCAAGTGGTTTGGACTCACTCATGTTGGGCGAACCGCAAATTTTAGGGCAGGTGAAAAGTGCTCTAGCATTGTCTAAAGAAGCGCAAACAGTTTCTCCAGAATTAAATAGTGTATTTGAGTACGCTTTTTACGCCGCTAAACGTGTGCGCTCTGAAACAGCTGTAGGTAGTCATGCCGTTTCAATGGGTTATGCAGTTGCCCAGCTCGCTTTACAGGTTTTTAGTAAACCTGAAAAACTAACGGTTATGGTGGTTGCTGCTGGCGAAATGAACAGCCTTGTTGCCAAGCATTTAGCTGAAATGGGCGTCGCCAAGATGATTATTTGTAATCGTAGCCGTGAACGTGCCGATCAATTGGCCCAAGAAATTGCACATCAAGTTGAAGTTGAGATTATTGATTTTTCAGATTTGGCTGAGAATCTATATCGTGCTGATGTTGTTTCAAGTTGTACGGGTAGTTTGCATCAGGTTATTGCTTATGCAGATGTCAAAACTGCATTAAAAAAACGCCGTTATCAGCAAATGTTAATGGTCGATTTAGCTGTACCGCGTGATATTGACCCTAAAGTAGAGTCGCTTGATGGAGTGTATTTATACGGCGTAGATGATCTACAAAGTGTGATTGATGAAAACTTGGCTCAACGTCGTCAAGCGGCTGTTGAAGCTGAGGTGATGGTTAATCAGCTAGCTACCCAGCTAATTACGCATCAAAAAGTCAAAGAGGCGGGCAGTACAATTCATGCTTATCGCCAACATAGTGAAGAAATTAGCCAGCGAGAGCTTACCCATGCATTAGAGGCTCTGCATCATGGCGGAAATCCTGAGCAAGTGTTGCAGCAATTTGCCCATCGTTTGACGCAAAAACTAATACATCCGACCTCTATGTTGTTGCGTGAAGCTGCAAAAGCAGAGAGTCCGGACTATTTTGAATGGTTACAGCAGCATTTACAGGATGTATTTGATCATGAGCGAAAACCCAAACGTTAAGAAAGAAGTCTTAAGCTAATTTGTTTGGTAAGTTCATTGAGTTGTTGTCTTAAGTTTCTTGACTCAACTAATGAGATTTTAGATTTTAGTTTTTGACGTAAATATCTTTCTTGTAAGCCTAAAGCATATTCTTTTGCGAGTTTATCTGCTACTTCCGGTGCTTGAGTTAAGGCTTGAATATTGGTCCTTTGCATAATATCTGCAATTTCATGGCAATAAGTGCTACAAGCACCTAAAACATAGTAGGTAGCTAGTTCTTGGTCATCAGGCAATTCGTCAAATATACGGTTTAAAATTGCTAATATTTTAGCCAACAACTCATCTTGCGGAATATAAGCCCGTAATCCTTCAAAATGAATATAAAGAAACGGATGGTGCATCAAAATTGCAATTGCAAAGTCTTCATCTTTCGTTTGAATATTAAAAGATAGGGATGCATCGTGGCTAATTTGTGGAGTGAAGCGCTTACCTAAGCCTAATTTTTCACGGAAAGATTGGGTTAGTAGATAGCGAAAAGACCCTTGTTTTGGCAATAACTCGGTCAACTCTCTTAATTCGCCCATAACAAGACTTTTACCTTCGGGCGTACTAATGTCATGTTGCCCAGTAAGATGAGCAAAAACAAAGTCAGAAAGTAAAGGAGCTTGCTGTAGAAGCTTCTGGAAGTTTTCCACCCCTTCACGGCGGATTAAAGAGTCAGGGTCATGGTCATTTGGCAATACAAAGAATTTGAGCTCACGACCATCATTGAGTAAGGGTAATGCAATTTCTAAAGTTCGGCGTGCGGCCTTTTGACCTGCAGCATCACCGTCAAAAGCAATCGTAATCCGGTTATTTTGTTTAAATAAGATATTAAGGTGTTCGGTATTACTTGCCGTTCCTAAAGTCGCAACTGCACCAGTAATGCCATATTGCTGTAAAGCAATGACATCCATATATCCTTCGACCATTAACCAGTCATTTGCTTTTAATTTTCGGCCTTCATATAGCCCATACAGTAATTGATTTTTATGGAATACTTCCGAATCGGGCGAGTTGATGTATTTAGGCTTAATTTCATCATTGAGCGCACGGCCACCAAAGCCAACTACACGGCCTTTAGGGTCCCGAATTGGAAAAATAACACGATCACGTAAAAGGTCGAAGTCACGACCACTATCGCTTGAACGGATGAGGCCAAGCTGCTTTAAGCCCTCAATATCATAAGGGAAAGCTTTTTCCAGATGCTGCCAGTCTTCAGGAGCATAACCTAAACGCCAGAACTGAATAGTCTGGTCACTTAAACCGCGTTGCTTAAAGTAATTTTTAGCTTTTTGACTAGTCGGTAATTGATGTTCATAAAACTGGGCAACATTTTCTAGAAGGTCATATAAATTACCTTCTTGTACTGGCTCATCAAAGCTAAATGGCTGTTCAAACTGGGCAAAGGGATCATCAAAATATACGGGTTCAAACGTATTGTACTGATCTTCTATAGGTGCTTGAGTAGTCGGTTCAGCAACCGTTTTGGGCGGTGTTGATGGCTTTGTAACTTGGCGCGTATAAGACAGTTTTTTATTATCAGCATTATCTTTTGGTAATTCGACTCCCGTATTACTCGATAATTCCTTCATCACATCAATAAAGTTTCGGTTATCAATGTCCATTAGGAAGCGAATAGCGTTTCCGTTCGCCTGACAGCCAAAGCAGTGATAATACTGTTTATCGCGGTAAACATGGAAAGAAGGTGTTTTCTCTTGATGAAAAGGGCAACAACCAGAATAAGTTCGTCCGGTTTTTTTCAGTTTCACACGTTGACCAATCAGATCGACAATATCTGTGCGATCTAAGATCTGATCAATCGTATGCTGTGGAATTGCCATAATTCAGATAACCGTGTTTAAACTAATGATGCGATAGGTCAGATTATTCTGACATGATGAATCGAGATATGCCCGATAAATATTTTACTATTTTATAAAAACAAACAGGCAAGTGATATTACTTGCCTGTTTGTTGGTTATTTTTAAGCTTTTATTGCTTATTGAGCAGCGTCATCTGCTTCGTTATCTGCTGGTGAGGCACTCGGTGCTTCACTCGAAGACGTTGCTGGTGCAATTGTTGCGCCTTCTGCTGCTTTTGGCTCAGGTTTATCTAGTAAACCGAAGCTTAAGCGATTAGTCCAACTACGTTCACTTTTTGGTGCTTCAACAGGTGTGTTAGTTGTTTCTTCAGTTTCTTCTTTACCCGAGTTACCAATTAAACCAAAGCTTACGCGGTTTAGTAGACTACGTTTTGGTTCAGCTTCAGAAGAAGTAGTCGTATCTGGTGTTACAGACTTAGATTCACGACCAAGAATACCTAAGGTTGCACGGTTGATCCAGTTACCTTCTTTACGTGCAGCACGCATGTTGACAGTGCCGTTTTTATTGACAAGGCTCGGATAATTAAGTTTTAAAACTTCGATGTATTGTTGCGAAGTTGCCTTATCACCTAATTGGTCATAGCTATATGCCAAAGTTGCTAAAGCTTCTGGTACTTGAGGTGTTTGCGGGTAGTGTTCAATCACCCATTGTGAACGTTCAGCCGCGGCAATCCATGCTTTACGTTTAACGTTAAAACGCGCTGCATTCATTTCACTTTCAGCAAGCTCTTGTCCAATAAACTTCATACGCTGTGCTGCATCGACAGAATACTGGCTACTTGGGAAGCGACGAATAAGATCAACAAAGTTTTGATATGCAACTTTTAAATAACTCACATCACGGTGAGATTGTTGCAAAGAGGTGTAACGCAACAAGCTATCGTAGTTCATCTCCATATTAGATACGCCACGTACGTAGTAAGCATAATCTACATTTGGATGCTGAGGATTTAAACGAATAAAACGTTCTGCGAGTGCAATCGCACCTTCATAATCTTTTTGCTTAAATTTTGAATAGAGAAGTTCAAGTTGTGCTTGTTGTGCGTATTGTCCAGTTGGATAATAAGTATCAATCGCTTCTAAAGATTTGGTAGCGTCAAGATATTGACCACGATCAAGAGCTTTTTGAGCCTTGTCAAAATATGCTTGTTCACTTGATTGAGGGCCAGTATCGACCACTTCTTTTTTACTTGGATTGCTGCTACAGCCCACAAATGCAGACGCTACACCTAAAGATAAGGCAAGCATCGTAATTTTATAACGTGGTAGCGACATAAAAACTCCTCTGTTATGTTGGGCAATGAGCTACAATTGCGCTATTAAACCACTTTTATCTAAATGATCAAATGACTTCAGCACAATCTTCAAACACAAACTTCTCTGAAACAGACTTCAATTTACTAGAAGATTCTGAGGATGCAGATAACCATACTTCTGATACAACTGCAACACGTTTATCGTTGCAAGTTCAGTTAGATGAAAGCTACTTAGGGCAACGTATCGACCAAGTGGCAGCCATGGTGTGGAGTGAGTTTTCACGCGAAAAACTTAAACAATGGATGAAAGAAGGTCATCTGTTGGTAAATGGTAACATTGTCAAACCTAAATATCGCTGCGAAGGCAATGAAACGCTAACTTTAAATGTTGAGCTTGAAGCACAGACCAACAGTCAACCAGAAAATATTCCACTCGATATTGTTTACGAAGATGAAGATATTTTAGTCATTAATAAACCGGTAGGTATGGTAGTTCATCCGGGCGCAGGTAATACCTCGGGTACTTTGGTCAATGCTTTGCTTTACCATTCACCTAAGTCAGCCGAGCTTTCACGTGCTGGTCTAGTACATCGTATTGATAAAGATACCAGTGGTTTACTAGTTGTTGCTAAAAATCTCGAAGCACAATTTTCTTTGAGTAAACAATTGGGAGATAAATCTGTTTATCGTATTTATGACTTAGTCACTTATGGCAATATTATTGCAGGTGGCACAATCGATGAGCCGATTAAAAGACATCCGGTTGACCGTGTAAAAATGGCAATTTTGCCGGGTGGGCGTGATGCTGTAACGCACTATAACGTGAAAGAGCGTTTTAGAGACTTTACCCGTGTACAAGCGCAACTTGAGACTGGCCGTACCCACCAGATTCGCGTTCACTTTAGTTATATTGGACATGGTTTGGTCGGTGACCAAGTTTATATGAACCGTGTACGTATTCCGGCAGGGGCATCTGAGTTACTCATCGAAACTTTACGCGGTTTTAAACGCCAAGCACTTCATGCCGCTAAATTGGGCTTAAAACATCCTCGTACTGGTGAAGAAATGTTATTCGAAGCACCATGGCCTGAAGATTTTACGCAGTTGGTTAATGTTTTACGTACAGAAAACGCTGCATATTAAGGACTGGTATATGGAATTTGTTCAAGGTTTACCTCAAGGCGTATTCGTAGGGCAGACACGAGTTCATCACCCTTTGGCATTACCAGCAGAGCAAACAGAGCTAACAGGTTTTAATCTTGCTTTGCACGTTAAAGACGAAGCTCAGCGTGTCCAGCAGCATCGGATGATGCTGTTAGATGAATTTGCTCAGTTTGGGGTTAAAAAAATGACATGGATGACCCAAACACATAGCACGATTTGCCATACAGTAAATGAACAAATTCCCTTTACAGCTTTAATTGGCGACGGCTTGATTACGCAAACCAAAGGTCATGCGTTAATGATGATGACAGCTGATTGTTTACCTGTCGTGCTTGGTAATGCTGAAGGTACAGAAATTGCTAACTTACATGCAGGGTGGCGAGGTTTAGCGGGAGGTATTATTGAAAATACAGTTGCTGCAATGCAGAGCCCTCCAACATGGGCATGGTTGGGTGCCGCGATTAGTCAACCTTGCTTTGAAATTGGAGCAGAGGTAAAAACTGCTTTTTGTAGTAAATATCCTGAATTGGAAACTACATTTATTGATGGGGCAGCTCCAAATAAATTTCATGCTGATTTGTATGCAATTGCTCGTTTTATCTTACAGAGCCTAGGAGTTGAAAAAGTTTTAGGGGGAGATCAGTGTTCATACCAACAGCAAGATGAATATTTTTCTTACCGCCGTGACGCTAAAACTGGCCGTATGGCAACTTTTGTTTTTATGTAGTTTTGAAAAATCATATTTCTTCTTAAGGATATGATTGTTTTAATAATACTCTCTTATGTTATTTAAATTTCAAAATAGCATAAGAGGGTTTTTTATTTTGAATTTTCCATATTTATTCAAGAAATTAAGGCAAGTACTGAGATTTCATGTTTATAGAGGAAGGTTTAGCAAGTTTTAATAAAATGATAAAATAGAAAAAATCGCTCAAAATATTAAGCTTATGTCTTTGCCTGAAAAACATCTCTCTATTGTCTATCACAGTCCCTATGGTCACACTGCAAAGGTAGCGTCTGCTATCGCAAGTGGCGCCGAAGTGATGGGCGTCAAAGTACATGTGATGAATATTGAGCATATTGATTGGGATGTTTTAGATGCCTCACAGGGCATTATTTTTGGTTCCCCAACTTATATGGGAAGCGTAACTGCCGATTTTAAAAAGTTTATGGATAGTACATCTAAACGTTGGAAAAATCGTTTATGGCAGGGTAAGTTAGCAGCGGGTTTTGCAAATTCGGGCGGTTTAAGTGGTGATAAACTGGCGGTTCTGCAACAACTTAATATTTTTGCGATGCAGCACGGCATGTTGTGGTCAGGTTTACCTTTAATGACAACAGGCCATACTGAAACCGATTTAAACCGTTTATCGAGCTGTTTAGGGTTGATGACTCAATCAGATAATGCACCCGTTGAAATTACACCGCCGCAAGGTGATTTAGATACTGCTAAATGGTTTGGTGAATATATTGCTGGGCTTTTATATAGATTAAATTAGTAAAAAATAAAAAAGCCTCTATAAAGAGGCTTTTTAGTCTATTACTTATGAAATATACGTGCTTTATCACGTTGCCAGTCACGTTCTTTTTCGGTCGCTCGTTTATCGTGAAGTTGTTTACCTTTCACGAGTGCAATTTCAAGCTTAACCAGATGACCTTTCCAGTAACATGCTAATGGAACGCACGAATAACCTTTTTGGTTCACCGCACCCATAAGCTTTTCAAGTTCACGACGAGATAATAATAATTTTCGTGTACGTGTAGCTTCCGGCACAATATGTGTAGATGCAGAAAGGAGTGGTTGAATCTGAGCACCAAATAAGAATGCTTCACCATTTTTAAAAATGACATAACTTTCTGTCAAACTCATACGACCGGCACGTAAAGATTTTACTTCCCAGCCTAGTAAAGACATGCCAGCTTCAAATTTTTCTTCGATAAAATAATCATGACGGGCACGTTTGTTTTGTGCGATGGTTCCGCCATTATGTTTCTTTACTACTGTTGCTTTCGCCATAATTCAAACTTCCACAATTGTCCCTATTGTGCCGTAAACTGATGCCAAGGTGAAGTTTTTTCCCACATATCAATATTTCGTCTCATGTATAACTTTTGCTAAAATAGGCGCACAATACAATTAGAGTACTAGCGGATGTCTAAAACGCGTGTAATTTATCCTGGAACATTTGACCCTATCACGAATGGGCACGTTGATTTAGTTACTAGAGCATCAAGAATGTTTGATGAAGTTGTAGTAGCGATTGCAATTGGACATCATAAAAACCCTTTGTTCAGCTTAGAAGAAAGAGTTGCACTGGCGCAATCATCATTAGGCCATCTATCAAATGTTGAGTTTGTAGGTTTTGATGGTTTGTTGGTTAACTTTTTTAAAGAACAAAAGGCCACAGCAGTACTTCGTGGTTTAAGAGCAGTTTCTGACTTTGAATATGAATTTCAACTGGCCAATATGAACCGTCAGCTTGATCCACATTTTGAGGCGGTGTTTTTAACACCTTCTGAACAGTATTCTTTTATTTCTTCGACATTAATTCGAGAAATTGCTCGTTTAAAAGGAGATGTAACCAAGTTTGTTCCGCAAGCTGTGGTTGAAGCTTTTGAACGTAAACATCAACAAGGTTGGTAACGTGTCGTTATATATCACTGATGAATGCATAAACTGCGATGTTTGTGAACCAGTTTGTCCCAATGAAGCGATCTTTATGGGCGAAGTGATTTATGAAATCAATCCGGATTTATGTACAGAGTGCGTTGGTCACCATGACCAGCCACAGTGCCAATTATTTTGTCCAGTAGACTGTATTCCAAAAGATCCGCAGCATGAGGAAACGGAAGAACAGTTACTCGACAAATATAAAAGATTAATTGCTCAAAAAAGCACAAGCAATTAGTCAATAAATTTGTTAATATGCGCCCTCGAAGTGAGCCGGATGGTCGCTGCTGTGGAGGTCTCCGTGACTGAAGCAGGAGAGGAAAGTCCGGGCTTCATAGGGCAGGGTGCCAGGTAACGCCTGGGCGGTGAAAGCCGACGGAAAGTGCAGCAGAGAGTAGACCGCCTCATTCGTGAGGTAAGGGTGAAAGGGTGCGGTAAGAGCGCACCGCGTGTCTGGTAACAGTTCACGGCATGGCAAACCCCACCAGAAGCAAGACCAAATAGGAATCCTAGGTGCGGCCCGTACTGGATTCGGGTAGGTCGCTTGAGCGTATGAGTGATTGTACGCCTAGAGGAATGACCATCCTCGACAGAACCCGGCTTATAGGCTCACTTCACCTCATTTTATTGAAAATTTTTCTTGACGCGCGGTTAAGAAGCTAAGATAATGCGCGCACAGTTTACGGCTATGTAGCTCAGTTGGTTAGAGCACCGCACTCATAATGCGGGGGTCACAAGTTCAAGTCTCGTCATAGCCACCATTTTACAGACCACGCTCCTGCGTGGTCTTTTTTTATGCTTGTTTTTTTGATTAAACACAGTTTGTAAAGACCGACTTCATACTTCTGGCATTGTTTGTCTAAGCCAATTTCTTCATGTTCTTATAACACTTAACAAGGATGTTGAAGACATGAAAAGGTCATTATTATTTTTAGGAATTCTAAGTTTAACTGTTGGAGCACAAGTCTCTGCAGCTGATTTGAGTTGGGGGGATCCAACTTTAGATTCGGGTCAATTTAAAGTATCTGGTGCAGTACGTTCTCGCTATTTACATAAAGATTATGTGGTCGGGGCCAATGAAGGTTCCCAAAATGATGACTGGCGACTTACTGATATTAAATTAGTGTTAGGTTATGAAAACCCAAACTGGATTGCAGGAGCAGATGCTCGCTGTTATCAATATGATCGCTTGTGTGATGCGATTTTTCTAAAAAAAGCTTGGGTAGGGTATAAGTTATCTGACCAACAAAGAGTCACGGCAGGTTTGCAGCCTGTTGATTTTGGCTTTGGTGAATTTTGGGGAAGTAGTTATTACGAAACGCTTTTAAATACCGTTGGTTTAGAAGATATTGATAATCTGGGGATTAAATATAAATTTGCAGATGACAAATACAATTTAACCTTAGGATTCTATCCAACTGATGGAGGAAATTATAAGGGGACATCAAAAGACTCAAGCCGATATAGTGGTAATTTCGTTGAAGCTGATGACTTGACGGTAGGGACCAATATTGAAGAAAAAAATATGTGGATTGCGCGGGCCTCTAGAAAATTTGAGCTTGATAAAGCTCAAAAATTTTCGACCGAGTTAGGTGGTTCAGTTTGGTATTCAGATTTAGAAAATAAAAGAACAGATGAAGATGGACACCGCAAATCATGGAATGTATTTGCTCAAACGCAATATCAAGCATGGCAATGGATGTTCTTAGCAGGTAAGCAAGATGTCACCAATGGTGATAATTTATTGCCAAATAGCTCAACCATTGGAGCATTTGATTATCCGTATCAAGTTGCTAACAAAGGCAAATATTTGGTCAATGAAATTAATTACACTTTTGCTCAGCCATTCCACAAACTTGAAAATATTAAGCCCTATATCTCTCATAGCCGCTTTTTCAAAGATGAGGATGGATATAAAGACTCTGAGCGTTTAATTGCAGGCGTTTATTTTAATTACAAAGCCATTGGTATTCAGGGCGAATATATTATGAGTAAAAACGATCCAATGGTAGGTGGTGGGGCGAATGGCCTTGCACAAGGTAGCAGTAATGATTGGGATAAACTGTTTTATCTTTCAATTGGATATTATTTCTAAAAGTTAAAAGTAAACTATTGCCCTAAGTGAACAGGCCCACTTAGGGCTTTTTTTATAGAAAGACTTTTTCAGGCGGTGGTTCTCGTTTGACCGCTGGTGAAATGAGTTGTCCACGGCTTAGGTTTTGCACATGCTGTAAACGATTGAGCAATTCGTTTTGAATAAACAAAATACAGGTTTGTAATTTAGATGAGCTTTTGAGTCGTGATGGATAAACTGCCCAGACATCTGCATCTTGCCAGTACTCAGGCAAAATATGCTGAAGTTGGCCGGTAATCAATTCATCTGCAACATCCCAAATCGAACGGAAAATAATACCGTGACCTTCTATGGCAAGTTGATGAATAATTTCGCCGTTATTTGAAACAAAGCGGGGTTTGATATGCACTGAGACATCTTCGGAAGCATGCCTAAATTTCCATAAAACCGAGGATTGGTCGCGTTCACTAATTGTTAAACAGTCATGTGTTTGCAAATCTTCAATACTGTCAGGTACGCCGTGTTTAAGTAAATAACTCGGTGACGCACACAAAATACGAAAATTAGAAGCCAGCTTCTTCGCAATCATATTGGGTGCAATTTCATTACCAATTCTAATGTCTAAATCAATACTGTGTTGAATCAGGTCTTTGGTATTGTCGATGGTATCAAAATGAATCTGTAGTTTTGGATACAGCATCATTAATTTAGACAAAATTGGTGCGACATGTTTTCTGCCAAAACCAAAGCTACTAATAATATCCATACGACCCGTAGGCGTACTGAGCGGATTATTGACCAGTTCGCAGACTTCATCAAATTCTTCAAGAATATTTGAAACTCTCTCAAGAATGAGTTTGCCATCTTCTGTCAGGCTAACGTGACGTGTACTGCGGTGAAAAAGTTTGCAGCTCAACGTGTTTTCTAGAATATTAATTCGCTTGCTAATAAAAGCTGGCGATGTCCCGAGTTCCTCAGCAGATTCGACAAAACTTTTTAGTTTGGCGACTGTGCAAAAAACCTTTAAATCCGATAGGTTAGGTAGATTATTCACGATCCGTGTCCATTGGAGTGATAGTTCTGTTGTTGATCATTTTTGCTTAAAACATCATGTTTAAGCCATACAAGGATATTAGTCGAAGGTGTGAAGGAAGCTTATGGCAAAAAGATATAAAGTTGCCACGATTGCAGGCGATGGCATTGGTTTAGAAGTTCTACCAGAAGGTATTAAGGTTGTAAAGGCAGCAGCAGAGAAGTACGGCATTGATCTTCAGTTAGATGCTTTCGATTGGGCAAGCTGCGATTACTATCTTGAGCACGGCAAAATGATGCCAGATGACTGGTTTGAAACTTTGCAGGGCTACGATGCAATTTATTTTGGCGCTGTAGGCTGGCCAGATAAAGTGCCTGACCATATTTCGCTTTGGGGTTCGCTGCTCCAGTTCCGTCGTGGTTTTGACCAATATGTAAATTTACGTCCAGTGCGTTTAATGCCAGGGGTGAAATGTCCATTAGTAGGTAAAAAACCGGGCGATATCGACTTCTACGTGGTTCGTGAAAATAGTGAAGGTGAATACTCAGCGATTGGCGGTAAAGCTTTTGAAGGAACAGACCGCGAGTTTGTTTTACAAGAAGCCGTATTTACACGTCATGGCGTAGACCGAATTTTGCGCTATGCATTTGAGTTTGCAAATCAGCGTGATGCAAAAAAAATTACCGCAGCGACCAAGTCAAATGGTATTGCAGTGAGCATGCCGTACTGGGATGAGCGTGTTGATGCGATGGCAAAACAGTATCCACAAATTCAAGCTGATAAACAGCATGTTGATATTTTAGCGGCTCGTTTTGTTTTACAACCTGAACGCTTTGATGTGGTTGTGGCATCGAATTTATTTGGCGATATTCTTTCCGATTTAGGTCCTGCATGTACGGGAACCATTGGTTTAGCGGCATCGGCAAATTTAAACCCAGAAAGAAAATTTCCATCACTGTTTGAACCTGTCCATGGTTCAGCACCAGATATTTACGGTAAACAAATTGCCAACCCAATCGCTGCGATCTGGTCGGGTGCCATGATGTTCGAATTCTTTGGTGAAGAAGACGAGCGCTGTATCCAAGCGGGTCAAGATATTATGCAGGCGATTGAGAATGTATTAATTAATGGCCCAAAAACAGCCGATATTGGCGGTCAGGCAAAAACTTATGAGGTAGGAGATGCAATTGCATCATGTGTAGCCCAAACTAAAATGGACGTATTCGCTATGGAATAACGCCATCCAAAAATGGATGTATGGATATGGATAATCAAAACACAAAAATTTATACGGATAAATTTCTTGCCGTAACTAGCTTACTGTTTGTATTTATTTCAGTTGCTGGTTTGGCGATTTATTCGCAAGAATCGATAAAGATTGCTGCAACGTGGATGCAGTGGACGACATCGGTATTTACAACCCCAGTATTACTGTTTGCTTTTTTAGCTATCATTTTTACTTTTGGTCTAGCTTTTAGTAAATACGGCAAAATTAAGCTTGGAGAAGGAAAGCCTCAATACACCACGATGTCATGGATTTTTATGTTCATCTTATCGGGTATTGGGTCTTCTACATTGTACTGGGGCTTTTTGGACTGGGCCTACTATTATCAAACTCCGGGTTTGAGCTTACCGCCTGAGTCAGCAGAAGCATTGAAATATAGCGTGGCTTACTCGTTTTTTCACTCTGGCTTAAGTGCTTGGGCAATTTATGCTTTGGCATCAATTTCTTTGTGCTACAGCTATCATGTGAGAAAAAACAAGGGCTTAAGTTTAGCTTCAGTGATTGAGGCTGTGACAGGCTTTAAATCAACTGGCGTGGTTGGTCGTTTAGTCGACTTAATGTTCTTGCTTTGCATGTTTGGTGCATTGACGATTTCATTGGTACTCACTGCCGTGACATTTACCAATATTTTGTCTCAGCTCACAGGTATTCCAAATACCTTTATGACCAAGGTCATCATTATTTTGGCAGTTTCAGTTCTGTTCGCACTCAGTTCATATGTAGGTATGGACAAGGGCATGCAACGTTTAAGCCATATGGTGTGCTTGGGTGTAGTGCTATTTGCAATTTATGTACTTTGCTTTGGCCCGACTCAATTCATTTTGAATAATTCATTAATGAGTTTCGGGTTAATGGCAACCAACTTTGTTGATATGAGTTTGTTTACCGACCCAATGGGTGACGGCAAGTTTACTCGTGAATGGACTGTTTTCTACTGGTTATGGTGGATTTCATATGCACCAGGTGTAGCACTCTTTGTAACGCGTGTTTCTAAAGGCCGTACTATTAAAGAAGTGATCTTTGCCATGGTGATTGGTGGTAGTGTCGGTCTTTGGTTCATCTTTGGTGTGTTTGAAAACTATAGTGTTTATAGCTTTATTCATGGAGCTGTAAATGTGCCGCAAATCTTAAGCCAACAAGGTGGTGAGGTTGCGATTGGTCAATTGCTTAGCCTGTTATCTGCCGGAAAACTCATGATGTGGATTTTCCTCGGCATTATGGTGGTGTTCTTGGCAGCGCATATGGATGCAGTTGGGTATGCAGTTTCAGCAACATGTACACGCGGTTTAAGTGAAGGGCAAGACCCATCGCCAAATGCACGTCTGTTCTGGTGTGTCATGCTGACCTTAGTTCCAATTGCCATGATCTTTAGTAAAGCACCATTAGACACCATGAAAACGGCAACTATTGTGACGGCTTTACCATTCATCGTGATTATTCTGATTCAGACCTATGGCTTAGTGAAATGGCTCATACAGGATTATGCCAAAGTCCCATCACATTTAATTGAGCAACAAGGTTATGATGAGCAGGAAATTGGTTTAAACCAGACTCAAGATGAACATGCAAAACGGATGCAGCTTGAGCTTGCAAGCTCAATCAAACTGGATAGAAAAACCAGCTAGAGGGAACGGTAATGACGACATATGAACAGGCTACTTATGCCTTAAGTGAAGAAATGCAAAGCCTTGTGTATTGGAGCAGCATTTATTCACCAGCAGATGCAGATATTGACTCAGTCCGTGCGGCATATGATGCCATGTGCCGACACTACACTTTGCCACGTGATGATAATTTAGATGTAGAAGATCGAGTGATTGCAAATGAAGAGCATCCTGTGCCTGTTCGTGTGTATTTACCAAAAACAAATCGACCTGAGTCCGGTTGGCCATGTGTGTTGTATCTACATGGTGGTGGTTGGATGGTGGGTGGACTCGATTCACATGAGTTTATTACCAGTTATTTGTGTAAGGACTTAAATGCGGTTGTTATTAGTGTGGATTACCGCTTGGCACCAGAGCATCGTTTTCCAGCAGCCTTTGAAGATTGTTTAGCAGTCTATCACTGGCTTAAACAACATGGTTCAGCTTGGCAAATCGATAGTGAAAATATCGTTCTAGCAGGTGATAGCGCAGGCGGTAATTTAGCAGCAGCTCTTGCAGTGGAGCTACAACATAGTGGTTTGCAAGCTCAAGGGCTGGCATTGGTTTATCCATGTTTAACGACAGCATTTGATACCCCATCCGCACAAAAGCACGCCCATGCGCCGTTGTTAACGACAGAAGATATGCATTTTTATTTAAAGGAATATGCTCCGAACTCACAAGATTGGCAGGATTTACGTCTAGCCCCTTTATTGGCGACGGATTTTTCAGATATGCCTACAAGTTTTGTGGCTGTTGCAGAATATGACCCTTTAAGTGATGACGGTTATCTCTTTACCCAAAAACTGGAACAAGCAGGCATCCCTAACGAGTTTCATTTAGGTAAAGGTTTATTACATGGCAGTTTACGTCTGATGCGTGACTGTCCGGAAGTTCAACATTTATATCAAAACATGCTAAGTGCAATACACCGCATGTTTGGCAGTGCCGAAAAGACATCAATTTAATATCGAGTCATTTGGACGAAAAGAATTTAATGGAGTAAAAACATGAGTGCAGTTGAAAAATTACCTGAAGATTTTTGCGCAAACCCAGATGTTGCATGGACTTTCCCTAAAGTTTTCTATACTTCATCTCAAGTTTTTGAGCACGAGAAAGAGGCAATCTTTGCTAAAAGCTGGATTTGCGTTGCACATGGTAGTGAGTTGGCTCAGCCAAATGACTATATTACCCGTAAAGTAATTGGTGAAAATATTGTCATCATTCGTGGTAAAGATAGCGTTTTACGAGCTTTTTATAATGTATGTCCACACCGAGGCCATGAACTTTTAAGCGGTAGTGGTAAAGCAAAAAATGTAATTACCTGCCCATATCATGCATGGACGTTTAAGCTAGACGGTAGCTTGGCATTGGCACGTAACTGTGACCACGTTGAATCTTTCGATAAAGAAAACTCAAGCATGGTGCCTTTAAAAGTCGAAGAATATGCAGGTTTCGTATTTATTAATATGGATGAAAATGCGACTTGTGTAGAAGACCAGCTACCGGGCTTTGCTGAACGTTTAAATCAAGCATGTGGTGTGATTAAAGATTTAAAATTGGCAGCACGCTTTGTGACAGAAACACCAGCAAACTGGAAAGTGATTGTTGATAACTATATGGAATGCTACCACTGTGGACCTGCACATCCAGGCTTTGCTGACTCTGTACAAGTCGATAAATACTGGCATACAACACATCAAAACTGGACATTGCAATATGGCTTTGCACGTTCATCTGAGAAGTCATTCAAACTTGATCCATCAGTAACAGATCCTGAGTTTCATGGTTTCTGGACTTGGCCTTGCACCATGTTCAACGTGCCACCAGGCAGTAACTTCATGACAGTTATTTATGAATTCCCTGTTGATGCAGAAACAACTTTGCAGCATTACGATATTTACTTCACTAACGAAGAACTGACTCAAGATCAAAAAGATTTGATTGAGTGGTATCGCAATGTATTCCGCCCGGAAGATTTGAACTTGGTAGAGAGCGTACAACGTGGTTTGAAATCACGTGGTTATCGTGGTCAAGGCCGTATCATGACCGACAAGCAACGTTCTGGTATCAGTGAGCATGGTATTGCTTACTTCCAACATCTTGTGGCGCAGTACCATCAATAAAAACAAAGGGATTTATTCAGGTGTAAATATGACTTACACCTGATTCTTCATTTAGGAAGACGATATGTCGAGTTTACAAAGTACTGAACTATTTCAGCAACAAGCCTATATTAATGGGCAATGGTTAGCTGCACAGTCAAATGCGACTGTTCCGGTGAGTAACCCAGCTACAGGCGAAGAAATTGGCACAATTCCTAATATGGGAGCGGCGGAGGCAACGCAAGCAGTTGAAGCTGCCTATACGGCTTTACAAAGTTGGAAAGCTTTAACGGCCCAAAACCGTGCTGATATCTTATTGGCTTGGCATAAACTGGTTCTCGATCATACCGATGAACTTGCTTTAATCATGACCATTGAGCAAGGCAAGCCTTTAGCAGAAGCAAAAGGTGAGGTTCGCTATGCTGCATCATTTATTCAATGGTTTGCCGAAGAAGGCAAGCGTATTTATGGTGATGTGATTCCAACCGTAAATAACCAGCAGCGCTTTATTATTAGTAAAGAACCTGTGGGTGTGGTGGCAGCGATTACGCCGTGGAATTTCCCAATTGCCATGATTACCCGTAAAGCCGCGCCAGCTCTAGCAGCGGGTTGTACGGTCGTGATTAAGCCAGCCAATGAAACACCTTACTGTGCATTAGCGATTGCAAAGCTTGCAGAAAAGGCAGGTATACCAGCTGGTGTGATTAATGTTGTTACTGGTAAATCTCAAGAAATTGGCTCGGTATTTACTTCACATGAAAAAGTGAAGAAGTTAACTTTTACTGGTTCAACGCCAGTGGGCCGTTTATTGATGCAGCAGTGTTCAAGCACCATTAAAAAATTGGCGCTTGAGTTGGGCGGAAATGCTCCTCTGATTGTGTTTGATGATGCCGATTTAGATAAAGCTGTACAAGGCGCGATTTTTGCCAAGTTCCGTAATGCAGGCCAGACCTGTGTTTGTGCTAACCGCATTTATGTACATGACAATATTTATCAAGCTTTTGCCGAGAAGTTTGTACAAGAAGTACAAAAGTTTAAAGTCGGTAATGGACTTGAAGATGGCGTACAAATTGGCCCATTAATTAATGAAAAGGCGGTTTTGAAAGCACAGCAGTTAATTGATGATGCAGTGAGCAAAGGCGCTAAGATTGCCTGTGGTGGCAAGCAGCATGCTTTAGGACAAACCTTTTATGAACCATCAGTTTTAACTAACGTTGACCGTACAATGGAAATTGTCCAAGAAGAAATTTTTGGTCCAGTTGCGCCGCTCATTCGCTTTACAGATGAAGCAGATGTGGTTGTTCAAGCAAATGACACTATCTTCGGTTTGGCTGCGTATGTTTATAGCGAAAATATTTCACGTTTATGGAGAGTGTCAGAACAGCTTGAATATGGAATGGTCGGTATGAATGCCACTGCAATTTCAAATGAAGTTGTACCATTTGGCGGTGTGAAACAATCAGGTGTTGGGCGTGAAGGCTCAAAATATGGTCTTGAAGAATTCATGACCATTAAATACATGTGTTTAGGGCTTTAAGGATAAGCCCTAACAACAAAAATATGCGGTAAAAGAAGGATTCTAATATGGCGAGTCATTATGAAATGTTCCCAGCGGTTGTTACTCGTGTGGAACAGCTAACCCCTTTAATCAAACGGTTTACGTTCAAACGTCAAGATGGGCAGAACTTTCCTCGATTTAGTGGGGGAAGCCATATTATTGTCAAAATGAATGAACAACTTTCCAATGCCTACTCATTGATGAGCTGTACGCAAGATTTATCAACTTACCAAGTCTGCGTTCGTAAGGATGTGGAAGGTAAGGGTGGATCAGTTTTCATGCATGATCAGTGCAATGAAGGCTGTGAAATCCAGATTTCAGAACCAAAAAATTTATTCCCGCTAGCTGAAACAGGCAATAAACATATCTTGATAGCTGGTGGTATTGGTATTACACCATTCTTACCTCAAATGGATGAGCTGGCAGCACGTGGAGCAGAGTATGAGCTGCACTATGCTTACCGTTCACCTGAACATGCAGCTTTACTTGATGAGCTAACACAGAAACATGCAGGGCATGTATTTAGTTATGTTGACTCAGAAGGCAGCATGCTTAATTTAGACGAATTAATTTCATCGCAACCAAAAGGCACACATGTATATGTATGTGGACCTAAACCTATGATTGATGCTGTGATTGATTGTTGTAACAAGCACCGTTACCGCGATGAATACATTCATTGGGAACAATTTGCCTCAACAGTTCCTGAAGATGGTGAAGCATTTACGGTGGTACTTGCCAAATCTAATCAGGAAATTGAAGTACAAAGTAACCAGACTATTTTACAAGCCATCGAGACATTAAATATTGATGTGGAATGTCTATGCCGAGAAGGGGTTTGTGGTACATGTGAAACCGCTATCTTAGAAGGTGAAGCAGAACACTTCGATCAATACTTAAGTGATGCCGAAAAAGCTTCACAAAAGAGCATGATGATTTGTGTATCAAGAGCAAAAGGCAAAAAATTGGTATTAGATCTTTAATATATTTCTGTGGCCGATCAATTGCTTAAAGTAAGAATTTGCTAAAAAATGAACAAATAATGGTGATCTGAATCATATTTGTTCATTTGGTGGGCATAAAGAGTTTTGAAGTATTGACCTGCTATACAGAACTATAGATAATGCGCACACAGTTTACGGCTATGTAGCTCAGTTGGTTAGAGCACCGCACTCATAATGCGGGGGTCACAAGTTCAAGTCTCGTCATAGCCACCATTTTAAAAACCACGCTCCTGCGTGGTTTCTTTTTATCTATTTTTTACTCACTAAGATGTTTTTCAATTATATCGAGTGTTTTTGAGCTTTGATAAAAAGGAGCTAAGAGCGCTTGAAGTAACGGTTCCAAAATACCGTGTTCATTAAAGGCATCCATAACTTTTGGATAAAAACGTAAAGCTTCAGTTTGTAAGTCAGTTTCGGATAAACCAATTGCACTTAATACTTCAAATAAACTTTGGTCTTTATAAAAATCATAAAAAACTTCGACACCATACAAAATAAGACCTTGCATAAATTGTGACTGTCGTAATTCTTTCCAGTATTCATAAATTAAAACAAAGAACTCCTCAACATCGAGAGGAGTGAGCTGTTTCATAAACTCATAGATTTTTTTATGTCTAATATCTTCCCAGATATGACGTACTAAGCTTTCTAAATCTTCAGCCGATAAAAGGCTTAATTCTGTCAGTTGTTCATGAATAAAGCTGGCAATCCACGTTTCAAGCTTATGCTCAAGACGTTGTTGCTGTAAAAAAGAGAATTTTTTGAGTTTATGTTGCCATTCAAAATGGTAGTCATCCACTCTAGAGGCCGTTAGAAATTTAGGTAATTTTTGTTCTAAGGTTGAAGTGGCAATATATTGGCAAAGTTGTTGAACAGAAGGGCTAGTTCTTAAAAACTGATTGAGATAATGTGGAATATGCTCCATTTCCAAAAACTTGGAAAGCCACATTTCAAACTGGTGATCGGATACCAAGTCTTGTAGCTGAACTGGAGATTTCATGGCAGATAAATAAATACGTTGTGCAATTTCCCCAATAAACTCAAGCAAGCCTGCACCAAGCTGCATTTCAAAAGCATAGCGTTTCACAACGGCTTGTAATTGTTCTAAATCCACAACTTCATAAAGTTTAATTTCATCGGCATGTTGCATAAAAAGCTGAATAAATTGCCGGAAATAAATAGGTGAGTTTTCTATAGATAATTGTTTTTTGAAAAATTCCACCTGCTCAAGCAAAAGTGCTTGAGCAAGTGCTGTAGTTTTTGATGAGTTTTTCTGCTCAGTCATTCGCTGTCCAACCGTTGACAATCGGATAACGTCGTTCGCGACTAAATGCACGAGAAGTAATTCTCGGGCCAATCGCACCTTGACGACGTTTATATTCATTACGATCAACTAAACGGATGACTTTTTCAACAACTTCTTTATCAAAACCTTTGGCAATAATGTCTGCCTGACCTAAATCTTCCTCAATGTATGCATAAAGGATAGCATCTAATACATCATACGCTGGTAAAGAGTCTTGGTCTTTTTGATCTGGACGCAGTTCTGCTGAAGGTGGGCGAGTAATTACACGCTCAGGAATAACCGGAGTTTCACTTAAGCTATTACGGTATTTTGCTAATTCAAACACGATTGTTTTATAAACATCTTTGAGAACAGCAAAGCCACCCACCATGTCACCGTAAAGTGTGCAATAGCCAACTGAAAGTTCAGATTTATTACCTGTAGAAAGAACTAAATTACCAAACTTGTTAGATAAGCCCATAAGCAATGTGCCACGAGCGCGCGCTTGTAAATTTTCTTCAGTCGCATCGGCTGGTGAATTACCAAAGAACGGATACAAAGTTTGCATGAAGCTATTTACGATTGAATGAATTTCGGCAATACCGAAAGTCACGCCCATACGGCGAGCTTGCTCCGCTGCATCTTCTACACTAATTTGAGAAGTGTAAGTATATGGCATCATCACAGCTTGAACTCTCTCTGCACCGATTGCATCAACTGCGATAGCAAGCGTAAGGGCAGAGTCAATACCACCAGAAAGACCTAAGATTACTCCAGGAAAACCTGAGCGTTCTACATAGTCACGTGTTGCCATGACTAGACCTTGATAGATCTCTGCAAAAGTTTCTAGTGCAGGAGCAGACTCGACAACTTTATATAATTTTGTATCGCGGTCAAATTCAGCAATATAGAGATCTTCTTTAAAGCTAGGTGCTTGTAAAGCAATTTCACCATTTTGATTGCTGACAAAACTTGTACCATCAAAAATTAAATCATCTTGTCCACCAACTTGGTTAACATAAACAATATTTAAATGAAGCTGCTTTGCAAGCTCACTTAATGTCTGTTTACGATGCTGTGGTTTACCCACTTCATATGGCGATGAATTAAGCACAAGTACAGTATCAACATTTAATTGGCTTAATTGTTTTACTGTATTGATTGACCAGATATCTTCACAAATGAGTACACCAAACTTATGGCCTAAGTACTCAAACACCAAGTGCTGATGGCCTTTTTGGAAATAACGTTTTTCATCAAAAACGCTATAGTTTGGCAAGTTATGTTTATTAAAGACACCTAAAACCTGACCGTCTTTCATGACAGCAGCTGAATTATAACGTTGGCCATCTTCTGTCTGGTTTACGAAGCCGAAAACCATCACAATATCTTTAACTTCACTAAGTTGAGCAAAAGCCTTTTGCATCCGCTTATTTAAATTTGGACGTAACAATAAGTCTTCAGCTGGATAACCAATCACAGAAAGCTCAGGAAAAATAATCAGGTCAGCGTCTTGTTTTTTCGCCTGATTTGCTTGCTCAATCATCTTTTGGGTGTTTGAGTCAATATTGCCAATATGCGGAGAAAACTGAGCAAGGGCAACTTTAAAACTTTTCATTCAAACCTAATCCTAGATCATAACGAATATAAATACACATAGTGTTGATTTTTATGGATATAATTTTTCAACGATGTGTATAGCACGATAATAAACACGTAAAATAGTAAACAAAAATGTCAAGATCAATAATATATACCAATCACATATTTTCTGCGTAAAAATAACGAGATTTTCTGTATACAATAGAAACAAGCTTCATTATTTTTATTGTTTGTATACTGCCTTATCGCTCAAAAATTTGAAATAAGTTTTTATACTTATTTTCAATAATTTGACATTAATAAATTTAGATCTCAACTTTATTTTTATGTTTTTTGTTTATCAAATTTCTATTGATAAGTTAGCAAAAAAGTTACGTTGAAAACAAACTGGATTATTTAGTTACAAATCAAATTGAGGTAAACAAATGATATTTGGCAGTTTACCTGAACAGATATCTCTAGCAATTTCTCCTTGCTGCTCAATATTGTAAGAACTAAATGCTTTCTGAGGATGATAAGTATATTTATAAGGATTGTAATATTTAAAACTCAGATAGTAGGCGGATTGTAGTAACGCACCTTTTAGTAATACATGAATACCTCGTTGGTATTGCATAACATGAGCTAGCTCATGAATAAAAATCCCTTGTATGAATTTAGACTCTAGCGCGTAATTACTGCTGTAGTCAGAAAGATTGACGTATATATTCCCATTTGGAGCCATCAAAATTCCATGCGCTTGCCACGGTAAGTAACGAGTAGCAATAATTTTAGGACGTTCACAATCTAGCAAACTCCCAAACACCCTTTGTGCTAAAGCTTTTTCTTCAGGTGTAAGAAATCGAATTGGATAGCTTTTTAAGTGACGAAATATAAAAAGGGTGAAAATAATAAATTGGCGATATATGACAAGTTTAAAAGCGTTGAGAGTGAACATAGTTTTGCTAGTAAATAAGTTCATCTATTGGTTTGTAGCATAACATACATCAACTATGTTGAAAGACAGACGCAAATAACTGTCATTTGTTTCTCATGCGGCAGTTAGCCTGTTTTACTTGGCAAATCTTCCATTTTTAATATCATCATAGGCTTGTAAAATCTCATCATAAGTATTCATTACAAATGGACCATGACCATTAATCGGTTCTGTGATGGGTTGTCCAGTCAAAATAAGTAATTTGCAGCTTTGCAGGGCAGTAATAGAGAAATGCTCTCCTTGGTTTGACATGACTGCTAGGCCTTGTTCCTCTAAAACGTCTTCATCTTTTTGAAATTGTGCCCGACCTGAACGTAAATAAACTAAAGCTGTTTCACCAGATTGAGCAGGGAAGGCAGTTTGTTGACCTGCCTGAAGCTCTACATCTAATACGGTAATAGGAGTGTGAGTGAGTGCAGGGCCTATAACATGCTTAAACTGCCCTGCAATAATACGTACAAATCCAGCTTCATTTTCCAGTTTCACTATCGGTATTTCAGCTTTCTTTAAACTTTGATAGCGCGGAGAATTCATTTTATTTGCTGCTGGTAAATTGACCCAAAGTTGAATCATTTCAAAGGGACCACCAGATCGAGAATACTCTTCACTAAACAATTCCCGATGAATCACACCAGAGGCTGCGGTCATCCATTGCACATCGCCAACACTTATAAATCCACCTCCACCAGATGAATCTTTATGTTCCAGTTCACCTGCATAAACAAGTGTTACCGTTTCGAATCCACGATGGGGATGATCATTAACTCCTCTACGTTTCATAGAAGGTGCAATTTTTCCGGGACCTAAATGGTCGAGTAGTAAGAAGGGGGAGAGGGTATTACCTAACTCATGGTAGGAAAAAACAGAAAGAACTGGATAAAAATCACCGACCGCAAAGCGAGTATCGTTACGATGAATAAAAGCCAGACTTTTCATGCTTTATCCTTTCTGTTGATTGAATTTATAAAAAAGATGAGATGTTTTTATAAGAATGTATTAAGACTGGTATAAAAGTCTTTTGCTCTGAATAATAAATTATGAATAGGTTGAGTCAGTAAAATGCATAAGAGAATGAGATGAGAGTCCTAGATAATAAAAAACCCCAGTTAAAACTGAGGTTTTACAACAACTAAAATCACAACAGCAAATAAAATTAAGGTTGGCATTTCATTGAAGAAACGCCAGAACTTATGTGATTTGTAGTGAGCATTTCCAATAAGCTTTTTGCGATAGTAACCACAAACTAAATGGTAGATCACTAATAAAGCCACTAATCCAACTTTTAGATAAAACCAAGTGGCTTCATGGTAATGTCTAGTTGCATCGCCCCACTCTACAAGAAAGTGTGCGGTAATTAATGTGGCAATCATAGACGGCCACATAATACCTCGATACAACTTACGTTCCATCACTTCAAAGCGTTGATGACTTGCCGCATCATCACTCATTGCATGGTAAACATAAAGACGTGGTAAGTAGAACAAAGCAGCGAACCAACAAACCACAGCAATAATATGTAATGCTTTTACCCACAAAAAAGCATCAGAAGGTGCATCCATCGATAATCCTACGCGGGATTATGCATCCCACTTCTTGAAAATTAGGCAAGCGTTAACACCGCCAAAGCCAAAACTGTTACTCATTACAGTATTCAATTTTGTATCACGTTTTTCAAGCACAATATCAAAGCCTTCAGTACCTTCATCAAGCTCAGTCACGTTGATGTTTGGCGCGATAAAGTCATTTTGAAGCATTAATACAGAGTAAATTGCTTCATGAACACCAGCAGCACCTAAGCTGTGACCAGTCATAGATTTAGTTGAACTAAGTGGTGGAACTTTACCTTCACCGAAAGCACGTTCCATTGCTTTAAGCTCAGTCACGTCACCTGCTGGTGTAGAAGTACCATGCGTATTTACATAGTCAATTTTATCTACGCCGTGTTGTTTCGCTTCTTCAAGAGCCATCAAGATACAGCGAGTTGCACCTTCACCACTTGGAGCTACCATGTCAGCACCGTCACTGTTTGCAGCATAAGCAACAACTTCAGCAAGAATATTTGCACCACGTGCTTGAGCATGTTCAAGAGATTCAAGAACAACGAAACCGCCACCGCCAGCAATAACGAAACCGTCACGGTCTTTAGAATATGGACGAGACGCTGTTTCAGGTGTGTCGTTGTATTTAGAACACAAAGCACCCATTGCATCAAACAATAGGCTTTGAGACCAGTGATCTTCTTCACCACCACCAGCAAGCATAAGATCTTGTTTGCCTAGAGCGATAAGGTTATATGCATAACCAATTGCGTCTGCAGAAGTTGCACAAGCACTTGCAATTGAGTGAGCAATACCTTGAAGTTTAAATGCTACACCCACGTTTGCAGTGATTGTATTTGTCATGTTACGTGGAACAAAGAAAGGACCAACTTTACGAGCACCTTTAGTTTCTAAAAGCTCAGTCATTTCTACAACAGAAGCAGTTGAACCACCGCCTGAACCACCGGCAATACCATAACGTGGATTATCTGCTAAATCTTCTGCTTTTAAGCCAGCATGTTCAACAGCTGCAACAGCAGAGTTATAAGCGTACATTGCACATACGCCCATGAACCGTTTTAATTTACGATCAATATTGTCAAAATCTTGTTCTGCCGCAGCGCTGACATGACTTTTAAAATTGAGTTCAGCATAAGTTGGGTTAAAACGTGTCCCGGAGATTCCATTTTTAAGTGAATGAGTAACTTCTTCTAAAGAGTTACCGATACATGAGTTAATACCCATACCAGTGATTACAACACGTTTCATCTACAGGTCCCTTTATGGTGATATTTAAAGTCTATGATCATGAGCAGCTATTAAATGATAGGAGAATATAGCTGTAAGAACAGTAGACCCATGTTTTCGTTGCTACCATGATAGCAGAAAGGTTTTTTATTTCTTATGGCAAATCTTTATGTCAATTTTGCATTTAAAAAAAATAACCAAATACACAGTATGTTGCATTTAGGGTTAACTAAAATACACACATTCAAGTTGAGATAAATCCACATTCCACCTAGTATTTATCTCTAATTAGATAAATTAAAAAATCGAGGTACTGGATGACAAAATTTAATAATAATCAATCTGACAATTTGTTTTCTCAGGTCTTCGGAGTGGCTAAAAAGCTCAGTTCTACTGGTTTAAACATCTTGCAGCAAAGTCAAATTGGTGAGGTAAGTAAATTGGTTGAGCCACTTTCAAATGGCAAAACAGTAGAAGGTAGTGCCAGAAATAAAAGTCCGTTTGAAGTGGAGCAGTATGAAAGCCCACAACAAATGTTACGTGAACATTTACCTAAAGTTACTCGTCAGGTATTTGGACGCCATTTTAGAAAGGTCAATGGTATCGCTACATTTATTTCACCTGACTGGAATGAAAAAATATCAAGCTATTTATTTGATTGGTTGAATGACTTTAGTTCGAAAAGTACGTTAACTGAAAAAATTTTAGAAGAAGCGGGGGCTAAAGACTTATTTGAGCTTACAAAAGATACCTCACGCTCCCAACGTTTAAGTCAGGCACTTATTGAACAAAATAAATTGATTGCCAGTATTCAAGGTGCAATTACGGGCGTATCTGGAATGGTTGGAGCAGCCGTAGATATTCCAGTTTCATTAGTCCTAGTTTTGAGAACAATTTACCAAACAGGTAGATCACACGGCTTTGATTTAACCGAAGCAACTGACCAAGACGTTGTTGAATTTATTTTTAAAGAAGTTGATATCAGCTTAATTGCGGAAAAGCAGACTTTACTCTTGGCACTGAAAGCCTTACGAAATATGTTGGAGACTCAAGATATTCAACAGTTCCAGCAAGTACTTGGCTCTTCAAATGATATTGAAACCTTAAAAAGCTGGTTAGTTGATGAAAATGGTGAGTTTAAATGGAACTGGTTAAATAAAGTTCCGCAACTTGCTGTGATAGGCAAGTTTACTCCAGTAGCTGGTGCAGTGCTTAGTGCTGTTTATAGTTGGAAGTTACAAGAAGATGTAGGCCATAAGGCACAAGCTATTTTCGGTGCAGCAAGACATTATTTAAATGAACATCCAAATGAGCATTTATCACCATTACAGGCGTACTATGCGGCGGTAACTCTAATTCAAAAAGCGAGCCCACGTCTTTTAAATGTGGGTGAAAATGGTAGTGTCCATGCTGCGCAGCATCATAAAATTGAAAATCATGATGTAATTTCAAAAGTATCTGTTGTGGTCAAATCAAATACTTCTGAAAAAAGCGAAGAAAAAATTCAAGAAAATGTTCACCAAGGAATTGAGCATCTTGCAGAGAAACATGTAGTTGAACATGAACATAGTGAACAAAAGCCAGCATTAGAGCCTGAAAGTGAAGAAAATGATGACATTATAGAGGGGCAAAAGTACTCTTAACAATACAATTACAAAGGTAGGGTTTGAAAACTAAATTTCACCCCTATTTAAATTTGTAAATAATCCTGTCAATCATTGATATGGTCAACATTTGGCAACTGCTGCCATGTTGACCATTTTTGCATCTTGGCTTACAATTATGTGCCCTTAAAAAGAGGTGTTTTCTTTTTAAGGTTTTTTAATAACGGGAGAATTGCCATATGGCAACAACGAATCAGTTGATCCGTAAGGGTCGTACGACTTTGGTTGAAAAATCCAAAGTTCCTGCGTTGAAGGCTTGTCCACAACGTCGTGGTGTTTGTACACGTGTTTATACAACTACACCTAAAAAACCTAACTCAGCTATGCGTAAGGTTTGCCGTGTTCGCTTAACTTCAGGTTTTGAAGTATCTAGCTACATCGGTGGTGAAGGCCATAACTTACAAGAGCACAGTGTTGTTCTTATCCGTGGTGGTCGTGTTAAAGACTTACCGGGTGTACGTTACCATACCGTTCGTGGTTCTTTAGACTGTGCTGGTGTTAAAGATCGTAACCAATCACGTTCTAAATACGGTGCTAAACGTCCTAAGAAGTAATTCTGGGAAACTAGTCCAAAAGCCCTTTAGCGTTTCGCTTGTTTGAATTCTTCATAGATTTGTAATTCAAGCGACGTATAGTAAGGCCAGCGTCGTGTACATGACACTTGTACAAACTGCTGGATCATCCTGAAGTGTCATATTATTAGGTGTATTAAAATGCCAAGACGTCGCGTAGTCGCTGCTCGTGAGATCCTTCCAGATCCTAAATTTAGCAGCCAAACAATCGCTAAATTCATGAACCACGTAATGCAAGATGGTAAAAAATCTATTGCTGAAAGTATCGTTTACGGTGCTTTAGAACGCGTTCAAGAAAAAAACAAAGTAGACCCAGTTGAATTTTTCGAGACTACTCTTGAAAAAGTTCGTCCTATGGTCGAAGTAAAAGCACGCCGTGTTGGTGGTGCTACTTATCAAGTACCTATGGAAGTACGCCCATCCCGTCGTACTGCCTTAGCAATGCGTTGGTTAGTAGATGCTGCTGCTAAGCGTTCTGAAAAAACTATGGCTTTACGTCTTGCTGGCGAGTTGCTTGATGCAGCTGAAGGCAAAGGTGCTGCGATCAAAAAACGTGAAGACGTGCACCGTATGGCAGAAGCTAACAAAGCCTTCTCTCACTACCGTTTCTAAGCGGATAAAACAGTCCCTAATCAGGAGAATACTCATGCATACAGTAGCTAGATTCAACATTGCTCTCTACCAAAGTGGGGGCTTTGCGGGTATTTAAGTTGCCCCGCTTGAGTATTCGTGCGCATCAATTTAATTGGTGCGCCCTGTTTTAAAGATAACATTTAGGAATGTAGACATCATGGCTCGCCAAACCCCAATTACTCGTTACCGTAACATCGGTATCTCTGCGCACATCGACGCAGGTAAAACAACTACAACTGAACGTATTTTGTTCTACACAGGTGTATCTCACAAAATTGGTGAAGTACACGACGGTGCAGCAACAATGGACTGGATGGAACAAGAGCAAGAGCGTGGTATTACAATTACCTCTGCTGCAACAACTTGTTTCTGGTCTGGTATGGGTAACCAATTCCCACAACACCGTATCAACGTAATTGATACACCGGGACACGTTGACTTCACAATCGAAGTTGAGCGTTCTATGCGTGTTCTTGACGGTGCTTGCATGGTTTACTGTGCAGTTGGTGGTGTACAGCCTCAGTCTGAAACTGTATGGCGTCAGGCTAACAAATATAAAGTGCCTCGTTTAGCATTCGTGAACAAGATGGACCGTACTGGTGCAAACTTCTTCCGTGTTGTTGAACAAATGAAAACACGTCTTGGTGCGAATCCTGTGCCAATCGTTGTGCCAATCGGTGCTGAAGACACATTCACTGGTGTAGTTGACCTTATCGAAATGAAGGCAATTATCTGGGATGAAGCTTCTCAAGGTATGAAGTTTGAATACGGCGAGATTCCAGCTGACCTAGTTGATACTGCTCAAGAATGGCGTACAAACATGGTTGAAGCTGCTGCTGAAGCTTCTGAAGAGTTAATGGACAAGTACCTTGAAGAGGGTGATCTTTCTAAAGAAGACATCATCGCAGGTTTACGTGCTCGTACATTAGCTTCTGAAATCCAAGTAATGCTTTGTGGTTCTGCATTCAAAAACAAAGGTGTTCAACGTATGTTGGACGCTGTAATTGAATTCTTACCATCACCTACAGAAGTTAAAGCGATCGAAGGTATCCTTGACGATAAAGACGAAACTAAAGCGTCTCGTGAAGCATCTGACGAAGCTCCGTTCTCTGCGCTTGCGTTCAAAATCATGAACGACAAATTCGTAGGTAACTTAACATTCGTACGTGTTTACTCTGGTGTTCTTAAACAAGGTGATGCTGTTTATAACCCAGTTAAATCTAAGCGTGAACGTATCGGTCGTATCGTGCAAATGCACGCAAACGAACGTCAAGATATTGATGAAATCCGTGCAGGTGATATCGCAGCGTGTGTAGGTCTTAAAGACGTTACTACTGGTGATACATTATGTGATGAGAAAAACATCATTACACTTGAACGTATGGAATTCCCAGATCCGGTAATTCAGTTAGCGGTTGAACCAAAAACTAAAGCTGACCAAGAAAAAATGTCTATCGCTTTAGGCCGTTTGGCTAAAGAAGACCCTTCATTCCGTGTTCACACTGATGAAGAATCTGGTCAGACAATTATTGCTGGTATGGGTGAGCTTCACCTTGACATCATCGTTGACCGTATGAAGCGTGAATTCGGTGTTGAAGCGAATATCGGTAAACCAATGGTTGCTTATCGTGAAACGATTAAGAAAACTGTTGAGCAAGAAGGTAAATTCGTACGTCAAACAGGTGGTAAAGGTAAATTCGGTCACGTATATGTTCGTTTAGAACCGCTTGACGTTGAAGCTGCTGGTAAAGAATACGAATTCGCTGAAGAAGTTGTTGGTGGTGTAGTACCTAAAGAATTCTTCGGTGCAGTTGACAAAGGTATTCAAGAACGTATGAAGAATGGTGTCTTGGCTGGTTACCCAGTTGTAGGCGTTAAAGCTGTTCTTTTTGACGGTTCTTACCACGATGTCGACTCTGACGAATTGTCGTTCAAAATGGCTGGTTCTTACGCATTCCGTGATGGTTTCATGAAAGCAGATCCTGTTCTTCTTGAACCTATCATGAAAGTTGAAGTTGAGACTCCAGAAGACTACATGGGCGATATCATGGGTGACTTAAACCGTCGTCGTGGTATGGTTCAAGGTATGGACGATCTTCCTGGTGGAACAAAAGCAATTAAAGCAGAAGTTCCACTTGCTGAGATGTTTGGTTACGCGACTCAAATGCGTTCTATGTCTCAAGGTCGTGCGACATACTCAATGGAATTTGCTAAATATGCTGAAACTCCACGTAACGTGGCTGAAGGCATCATCGCTAAATTCCAAGCTGGCGGTAAAAAAGGTGACGACGAGTAATCTTTCGATTACTATAAGCCCTAACTAATTCTTAGTTAAAAACCAAGTGCTCATGGAGCGACCCTCCATGAGTAGTTAATAAAGGAAGATCATCATGGCTAAAGCCAAGTTTGAACGTAATAAACCACACGTAAACGTGGGTACAATCGGTCACGTTGACCATGGTAAAACAACTTTAACTGCTGCGATTGCAACAATTTGTGCAAAAACTTACGGCGGTGAAGCGAAAGATTACTCACAAATCGACTCAGCACCTGAAGAAAAAGCACGTGGTATTACAATTAATACATCACACGTAGAATACGATTCTCCAACTCGTCACTACGCACACGTTGACTGCCCAGGCCACGCCGACTACGTTAAAAACATGATCACTGGTGCTGCTCAGATGGACGGCGCGATCCTTGTATGTGCTGCAACTGACGGTCCAATGCCACAAACTCGTGAGCACATCCTTCTTTCTCGTCAGGTAGGTGTACCTTACATCATCGTATTCTTAAACAAATGCGACCTTGTTGATGACGAAGAATTACTTGAATTAGTAGAAATGGAAGTACGTGAACTTCTTTCTACTTATGACTTCCCAGGTGATGATACTCCAGTAATCCGTGGTTCAGCTCTTGCAGCGCTTAACGGTGAAGCTGGTCCTTACGGTGAAGAATCAGTTCTTGCTCTTGTAGCAGCACTTGACTCTTACATCCCAGAGCCAGAGCGTGCAATCGACAAAGCATTCTTGATGCCAATCGAAGACGTATTCTCAATTTCTGGTCGTGGTACAGTAGTAACAGGCCGTGTTGAAGCTGGTATCATCAAAGTTGGTGAAGAAGTAGAGATCGTTGGTATTAAAGATACGGTTAAAACAACTGTAACTGGCGTAGAAATGTTCCGTAAACTTCTTGACGAAGGCCGTGCAGGTGAGAACTGTGGTATCTTACTTCGTGGTACTAAGCGTGAAGAAGTACAACGTGGTCAAGTACTTGCTAAACCAGGTACAATCAAGCCGCACACTAAATTCGACGCAGAAGTATACGTACTTTCTAAAGAAGAAGGTGGTCGTCACACTCCATTCTTAAATGGTTACCGTCCACAGTTCTACTTCCGTACAACTGACGTAACTGGTGCGATCCAGTTGAAAGAAGGCGTTGAAATGGTAATGCCAGGTGACAACGTTGAAATGTCAGTAGAATTAATCCACCCAATCGCAATGGACCCAGGTCTACGTTTTGCGATCCGTGAAGGTGGTCGTACTGTAGGTGCTGGTGTTGTTGCTAAAGTAACTGCATAA
>NZ_JAKTIJ010000018.1:0-89782 GCF_027855275.1 Acinetobacter sp. AOR12_HL
AGAGGTGGATCAGGAAATTTGAACAACACTTATAAGTGATATTTTGCTCCCCAAATGATGTTATAAACATCAATATATGGAGTATTTTATGGCACGTAGACCAAGAAGAAATCATTCAAATGATTTTAAAGCTAAGGTAGCACTTGCTGCGATTAAAGCAGAAAAAACACTTGCTGAATTGAGTGCTGAATTTGATGTTCATCAAAACCAAATTATCGACTGGAAAAATCAACTGATTTCAGCTTCCTCGCAAGCTTTCGATCAATCAAAAGCTCCAACAGAACCACCCATCGATCTAAAAAAACTACATGCAAAAATCGGTGAGCAGGCATTAGAAATTGATTTTTTAGAAGGTGTGTTGAAGAAACTGGGCCGCTTCAACCACAAAAGTTAATCGATGACTCACTTCAGATTTCAGTATCTAAGCAAGCTCAGCTGCTGAAAGTCTCCCGTGGTTGTTATTACTATCGCCCAAAACCTGTGAGTGCATCAGATCTGAAGCTGATGCGGTGTATGGATGAGTTACATATGCAATACCCTTTTGCAGGTAGCCGTATGATGCGTGATTTGTTGAATCGTCAAGGACATCATATAGGACGACGTCATACACGTACTTTAATGAAGAAAATGGGCATTAATGCGTTATATTGCAAACCAAATTTAAGCCAGGCTAATCAAGCTCACCGCAAATATCCATATCTGCTCAAAGGATTGGCTATTCAGCGCAGTAATCAAGTGTGGTCTACGGATATAACGTATATCCCTATGGCAAAAGGCTTTGTTTATTTATGTGCTGTGATTGATTGGCATAGCCGCAAGGTACTTGCGCATAGAGTATCGATTAGTATGGAGGTTACATTTTGCATAGAAACATTAAATGAAGCTATTGAAAAATATGGTCGACCTGAAATATTTAATACAGACCAAGGCAGTCAGTTTACCAGTGATGCATTTATTGATGTATTGAAATCAAATGACATCCAAATCAGCATGGATGGTAAAGGTCGATGGGTTGATAATGTGATGGTTGAACGATTATGGCGGAGCGTTAAATATGAAGAGGTGTATCTCAAAGCCTACAGCAATGTTTTGGATGCGAAGAAGCAATTAAACGCATATTTTGAATTTTATAATTTGAAACGACCTCATTCGAGTCTGGACAAAATGACTCCAGATGAGTTTTACTATGACCAGCTACCACAACAAAATAAGGTAGCTTAACTAGAGCAGAGTATCACTTATAAATAAGCTTTTAGTTGTTCAAACATGTGGGACCACCTCTATTAGTAGTACTTAATCCCAAAGGATCAATCCAACTTACTGGATTCGGTGCATATGCATATACATTATCTCCACCCAATAATCCAATCGGGTCTTTGGAAATAAAACGCCTTACATACGGTGAATAATAACGATAACGGTTGTAATGAAGCCCTGTCTCCTCATCAAAATACTGCCCTTGGAAACGGATATTATTACTAATAATCTCAGAGTCTTCAAAGAAGTTAGATTTAGCTTTTTCAGCTTTACACTCACCCCAAGCTTTGCCAAATGACCGAACCTGTATGATCCGTCATTTCTTGCGGTGTACCTAAATGGTCGCAATGATAGAACCAAAAATCTTTAAAGTCTTTTGATGTTTTCGTTACTTTCCATAATGGGTCACGTTGTAAACTATAGGGTTTATCTGCCCAGTCAGGTGTTTGACGAAGCTCTATTTCTTCTGCATAAACAGTCTGTACCAGCGGTACAAATGAATCTTTCTCATATATATAATACTTGGTAATTTGCTCATTCGACTCATAAGCAAGTGTATTGCCATCCCATCCATAAATGATGTTATGCTCACCACCGGTATGATGATGTTTACTTCGCTTTTGAATACGGCGTTCTAACGCATCATAGCGGTACTCTGCTGTATATTCAGCATTAGGACTTTTAATCAGTCGTCCACATGCATCCCACTCAAGTTGTAAATCACTCTTACTTGATTTTTGACGACAGATTTTGCTTTTTTTTGGGTTTCCAATATTCTAAACTTTCAAAAGCTCTTTCTAAATCGTCCATATCATCTTCCCCTAAACCATTATCAAATTTACTAGATAAAATTCTTCTAATTCTCGCTAGTCTTTCACAAATATTATTATCATCAATAAATTTTGTAGTTTCATCTGCATATTCGATATAAGAATCAGGTAAGGTTTCAGCATAGTGAGATCCTACTTTGTGCAGAGAAACTAATATATATTCTATCTCTTTTAAAACCTCTACCATTTCATCACCAGAATAAAATATAGTTTGATTATTAACTAACATTATTTTCTCCTATGAATAGTTAAATTACACGGGTTATCTACGTCGCCTTTGATTGTAAGCTTTTCATTATGATACCTAGGGTTTTTAATGCACTCTGTTTTATTTTTTTGAACATCGAATTCTACATAGTCACGCCTTTTACCTTGTTTAATTTGACATTTATCCTCCGCTTCAACTTGAGATAAAGGCTTCCTATTAGCTAGTTCAACATATATCCTATTATTATCAGCAGCAATTATTTTTTGAGTTTTTTCAATAACATTTGAATCTTTTCTATTTGTGTAATGTCTTACACGTATCATTTTCCTCTTCAGAATTTTTGGATTTTGAATTTAACCCCAAAGGATCAATCCACCCTACAGGATTCGGTGCATAAGCATATACATTATCTCCACCCAATAATCCAATAGGATCTTTGGAAATAAAAGGCCCTATATACGGTGAATAATAACGATAACGGTTGTAATGAAGTCCTGTTTCCTCATCAAAATACTGACCTTGGAAACGGATATTATTTGAGATAATTTCACTATTTTCGAAGAAATTCGACTTGGCTTTCTCTGCTTTACACTCGCCCCAAGCTTTATATTCAGCTTTCCAAATAATTGCACCTGTATGGTCAGTCATTTCTTGTGGTGTACCCAAATGGTCACGAAGATGAATAATAAAAATCTGTCTCCAATATTTCATTCAATTGATCAGAAAAGATATTGTTATAATCTAAATTTATTCTAGGATTTTTTAAAAATTGATTATTTAAGTCAAATTTAAAATAATCAACAATAATTTCTTGCTTCCCTTTCAAATCAAAAGAAAAATCTCTATCAATATACTCAGAAGGATAAATTTCATAAAAGTACATCAATCAGCCTTTAAAATATTTTATTTTAAATAGTACTTAAAAAGTACTATTTAAATTTTCAAACTATTCAGGCAATTTAACCATATCTCATAATAATATACAATTTCATTGTAAAAATTATCACACTCAAACTAACTAATCATTTTATATGATAATTGCAACACATCAATTCAATAAAAATATTGACAATTCTTCCTCATGATAGTTTTCAATAACCCATTTTTTATTTCCGCCAATAATCCAAAAATCCCAATCCTCATCAAAAATATTATCTAAATTTTCTAATACAAACTTAATATCACAAAGAATTGAATATTTATTTAAATTTGACCAGAATACATGAACTTCCTCATGAATCGGTTTCTTCATTAAATATTTTCGTATCATATTCAGCAAGGATTCTCTATCATCCTGAACTATTAATTCCACCTTATCTGTCTCTTTATCTATTACTCCGTAGTTTAAAACATCCAGACCTAAACTTTTAATTGTATTTTCTAAATCAATTGAACTTAATGAAACTCTATTTAATAGAGCTTCATTAAGAAATGAAGGGATAATCATTAAGTATTCCTTTTTAAAAGTGTTACAAATGTTTTTTCATTACCTGGGACTAAAGGGCCAATTAACTGTAATGCACGAGTTCGTGCAGCTTCAAATGATCTAAAATTTTCAACTATTTCTGGTTCTCTTTTAGGGACATTACAATATTTTTTTGGGGATAACCCTAATGGATCAACCCAATTATTAGGATTCGGTGCATATTCATAAACATTAAATCCACCCAACAATCCAATCGGGTCTTTACTGACAAACCTACCTACATACGGCGAATAATAACGATAACGGTTGTAATGAAGTCCTGTTTCCTCATCAAAATACTGACCTTGGAAACGGATATTATTTGAGATAATTTCACTATTTTCGAAGAAATTGAATTTTGCTCTCTCCGCTTTACACTCGCCCCATGCTTTATATTCGGCTTTCCAAATAATTGCACCTGTATGGTCGGTCATTTCTTGCGGTGTGCCTAAATGGTCACAGTGATAGAACCATACATCATCAAACTCTTTACCCTGTTTTTCAGTTTTCCAAAGTGGGTCACGGTTTATGTTATAAGGTCTATCTGACCAATCTGGAGTTTGGTGCAATTCAATTGGACTTAAATAAACAGCTTGTAGCATTGGCACGAAACTATCTTTTTCATAGATGTAATGCTTGGTCAACTGCTCTGTGGACTCATAAGCAAGCGTATCGCCATCCCATCCATAAATGATGTTCTGTTCTTGACCTGTATGGTGATGTTTACTCCGCTTTTGAATACGGCGGCAAAGCATCATAGCGATATTCTGCCGTGTATTGACTATTACGGCTCTTCACCATGCGACTATAGACATCCCACTCAAGGTTTAAATCACCTTGGCTCGTTTTTTGTCTTACGAGTTGTCCATAAGCATCATATTGGTATTGTTGATCTAGATATTCTTTAACTACGTTATTAACTAAACGGTTATAACCATAGTCTTTTTCTTCCGTAGTTTGTGAATAGCTTTGTGCCTTGTGACTATGATACGAATCTATAATGTTACTGGCGGGGTCAAAACTAAACGTTTTTTTTCCAAGTTTACTGCTCGCTTCAAGTAAACGCCCCACAGGATCATATTTATAGTGAATGGTTCCACGACGAGTATCCTTAATGAGCGTTAACTCATCTGTTTTATCGTAGTGATATAAGCGTTCAATCAATTGGTTGGTATGCTGGATAGCATTATTTTTAGTTTGGGCCTGATAACCTTTGTCATGCCCATTCAACATTAATTGCTGAGTTAAGCGGCCTACTTCATCATAACGTTGTTGTTGGCTAAGACCATTTGCATAGTGGCGTAATATCTCTCTATGTAAATCATCACGTTCAAAGCTAACAACATCTTCACCATTTAAAGCTACGCCATAGACATGTCCACTTCCATAAGTGAGCCAATCTATTTTCTGTCCATCTGGTCGGATGGTTGTAGCTCAATTATTTAATTCATCATAAACATGATTCCAGAAATGAAAAAGCCTATCAGTTAGATAGGCCCTATATTAAAAGATCAAAAAATAAATATTATTAATTTTCTAGATCTAAATACCAAATGGTTTCGCCCCAAGAGTTATCTTTAATTTCTGGCATAATTTCGCCCTGATTAAAATGACGCTTTTGCATGTCATTCGCTGGACTATACCATTCACCAGACTGAGGACAAGGTTCACCAGCTTCACAACGTAAACGGTTAGCTTCTCCCTCTATATTTCCATGTTCATTTAGAACTGTATACTGGCTTCGAGCATAATCAACCAAGTCTTTTGGATAGTATGGTTTATCTCGATAACTACTATCATCTATTCGTAAAATAACTGTAATTGCTGCCGCCTCTAATGACCAGTAACCCGGAAACTGACTACTTTTATGACGGTCATGATAAGGTTCTCTTTTACTGGCACCATACCACTCATCCATATAAGCTGACATTAGAGCTGGACGGTCAGCTTCATCCGCCGTAAATACTTTTTCAAGCTTTCTATATGGAAGTTGTCTTAAATAGACTTCCGAGATTTCCCGATCTGGTAACCATGGGGAAACTAGTTTATCTAGTAAGGCATCTTGCTCATCATTTTCATAAGCTAGAAGTTCCATAATTATTTTTAAATGCTCAGGTTGAGCAAATAAAATTGAGAAACAAACTAATTGTAAAGCTTCCCAATATTCATCAGTTACCAGTTCTAAATGTGGTACTAAATGTCCATCACATTCTGAACTTTGATGAAAATTGATATGATGCTTTGCATAAAGCTGCCAATATTCCACTACCTTTGGAAAAAAGTCAGCAAGTTCGTCTACAGTTAGACCAGCAGAATAACTAAAAAAAATACTTTTAAGGGATAGTTGAGCAATAGCATTTGCAGCATTCATTAACCCAACATAATAATCATCAGGTCCATGATCGAAATTATTCTCTAGATTATTTAAACCTATTTGAATATTTTTAAGATTAAAATCCAATCGTTTTTGATAATCTGAAAATTTTTGATATGGCTCTCGTCTTAAATTTTTCCAGTCTTTCTCATTTAATAGGCTAATCATATAAGTATTATTCCATTAAAAATATTATGGGCAATAAACTACAATCTGCCAAATACTATTTAAATTTAATAAATTACGAAAAAGCCTATCCGTTAGATAGGCCCTATATTAAAAGATCAAAAAATAAAATATTATTCATTTTCTATATCTAAATACCAAATGGTTTCGCCCCAAGGATTATCTTTAATTTCCGGCATAATTTCGCCCTGATTAAAATGACGCTTTTGCATGCCATTCGCTGGGCTATACCATTCTCCAGACTGTGGACAAGGCTCACCAGCTTCACAACGTAAACGGTTAGCTTCTCCCTCTACATTTCCATGTTCATCTAGAACTGTATACTGGCTTCGAGCATAATCAACTAAGTCTTTTGGATAGTATGGTTTATCTCGATAACTACTGTCATCTATTCGCAAAATGACCGTCATAGCTGCTGCTTCTAGCGACCAATAGCCTGGGAAAAAACTACTCTTATGGCGATCATGATAAGGTTCTCTTTTGCTTGCACCATACCACTCATCCATATAAGCCGACATCAGAACAGGACGGTCAGCTTCATCCGCCGTAAATACTTTTTCAAGCTTTCTATATGGAAGTTGTCTTAAATACACCCCCGAGATTTCCCGATCTGGTAACCATGGAGAAACTAGCTTATCCAGTAAAGCATCTTGCTCATCATTTTCATAAGCCAGAATTTCCATAATTGTTTTTAAATGCTCAGGTTGAGCAAATAAAATAGAGAAACAAACTAACTGTAAAGCTTCCCAATATTCATCAGTTACCAGTTCTAAATGTGGTACTAAATGCCCATCACTTTCTGAACTTTGATGAAAATTGATATGGTGCTTAACATAAAGTTTCAAATATTCAATAATATTTGGAAAATAATTAGCTAACTCTTTTATAGATGAACCAGCAGAATAACTATAAAAAATAAGCTCTAAGCTTTCTTTAAACAAAAGACTTGAGGCATTCATTAAACCACTAAAATGATACCCCTCTACAGATAAGCTATCATCATTTATGGACCTCATAGTCTCCGGAATGCCATCAATTGCAGAGGAAACAACCATCTGATAATCCTTATATTTCTGATAAGGTTCTCTTCTTAAATTTTTCCAGTCTTTCTCATTCAATAAGGTAATCATTTAAGTATTATTCCATCAAAACATTATCGGGTAATAAAATTATAGGCTGCTGAATATTATGGGTTTTACCCTTAGATCGATCATGTTGCTCATATTGTTTACCTGTTACCATATAAATTTCACGACAGTATAACGTAATAGGCTTTCTTAACCTCTGAGCACTACGATATTCAAGAATAAATTGATTTTTATAACCCACTGATATCGATGCATCAACAATTATTGATGAGTTAATCCATTTATGACTCATCTGACGACCTTTAGACTTAGTTCCACTTAACCCAGCTTTCCCTTGACTGCCCGTTAGAGCCCCTTCATTTTTTATAGAAGTTTCTGCACTAGTTGATCTTTTACCTAACCCTGACTGTTCATTGTACTCAGTCTTTCCATCAAAAATTTTACCAATCTCGCTCCGATTACCTTCAATAGCTTTAGCATCAGAATCTGCCATTCCCGCTAAAAAAGCAAAATGACCAAAAATGCTTCCCTTTGTTTCACCAACTAAATATTTACGACCTTTACGGCTTCCAAACCACAAATGATCTATACCAGTTTGGTTAATATCTTGTTTACGTATTCGGTCACCTGCTGCATTACGCTTTAAACGATCATGTTCTTCTATTAAACGTCCATTATCATTAATTTTACGTAAACCTTTTCGTCTTTCTTTTGAATAATAATCCACAATATGCTCAGCAGGCACCCCGGTAGACCAACGCTTTTTTTTCGATTGCCTAATTTCTTGACTACATGAAAAAGGCTAATTTAAATAATTAGCTAAATTATTTATCTTGTTTTATATCTTATGAATATTTTTGAAAAAACGAAGTCTTGAATATTATAGATAATACTTGCAGGAAAAAATGATGGAAATTTCATTAAGATTCGCGAACACTGCCGATCTCAAAGCTATAAACGAACGCTATGCCGAAATTGATTTTGTTCCATCACATAATGATGAACTTATTATACTAGCTTCTATTGATGAGAAAATTGTTGGTCAAGGTAGAGTTGTGGGTATTTATGCTAACAGTGGCGAGCTTGGCGGAATTTATGTTTTTCCGGGCAATGAAGGATTAGGAATCGCCCGTAAGGTAGTTGATTTCTTAATTAAAAATTCAGATTTTTCTATGCTTTACTGTTTACCCTTTGCCGAGTTAGAGGGCTTTTATGGCTCTATGGGTTTTGCTGCTGTGAAAGACATGGCTCAGGTTCCAGAAGCTGTGCTAAAAAAACATGAGTGGTGTAACAGTAATTACGACAAACCGGTTTTGCTTTTAGAAAGAAATAAAAGAATATCTATAAAAAAACCGCCCCAGAAGGCGGTGGCTGAATTTAAACCAGCAATATATAGAAGTATGGTGGACGAATACTTCTATATTCTTTTACGAAGGAGTTTTATTGGTTTTCATAAAATCTTCCGATTTAAAATATTTAATAATCATATCTGCATGCTCTTCTTTAGGAGGAGCAACGGTTACAGGAAATGATTCTTTAGAAATTTTAAATCCGTGCGGAATTAATTGTGAAATTGGTGGAAATTTAGGTTTTCCACCATCCGTAATTCGCTCGATAAAACTTGCTAACCAGAGCAAATACTCTCCTTCGTTTTCAAACTTCGGCATTACACTTAGATCAACTTTGACTTTACATTCACTAAGAGGCTTAGTGAGTTGCTCATCAAAATCAATATAATTGAACTTAAGTTTAAACTCAGTCCCTTTAATGGCCTTACGTATCTGACTGATTAAACAATTCAGATTTTGTGTAAGGTCATTGGTGAATAAGTCGTCTTTTTTAATATTCTTATAAACCTTTTCAGCCACGGCTAAATACTTTGGCATTTTTACACTCCTCAATCTCAATTGTTATAAAGTTTTGATCTTAAAATGTTTTATGGTTCTGATTATGATTAAACAAATGTAAAGGAGTGAAACAATATTATACTCAAACGTAAGTAGTTAAAGCTTTATGTAAAGACTATTAAACAATCACCTAAAAAAATTATGGTTTTGATAACTCATCCGCAATTTTTTTTTAAATATTATTATCTTTTGAAATATTTATTTTCAATTAAAATTTACCATTTGGTAAAATTAATACAGTCTCATTTGCTGATCTCGTCTTATGAGTCCTAAAACTGATCTACGAACTCTTATTTCATCTTCAGAAAATGGTAAATGTTCTTTTAGCTCATCTATAGAAAGTGAATTATTTTCTATTAAAAAACAGTCTTGTTCAGTCGTCCAACGTGAAGCTATTGATTCGGTTTGTTTCCAGTAACGTTTCATATGCCCTAGTAAATTAATCAGTCTAAAAGCTTACGATGAGTACAAGCTTTTTATAGATTGTGTGCAGAAAGAAGAATAGGAATAGTACCGAAATACTCAAAAATAAAAAAGCCAAACACCTCAATAAAACGCTGTTTGGCCTTTCATAAAAACTGGCTTAATCCAACTCTAATTTTTGTCTCAATTTTAAAATATCGACTAGTCCTTTATCCCTTTTTTGAGATAAATCGATATCTTTATAATGTGTTAAAAGCTCTTTAGTTTGTTCTTCTAGCAACTCAGTAGTTTCTTCAGAGTGCTGAAAATTTTGCATATCATTCCACCATTCGGTCATAGGTGGTCCTAAATGGTGAATTGCCTCTTTAAACCCCTTCTGATTGGCAAGTTCCATATTTATATAGGGGCCAAATAAAGCCCATCTCAGCCCAGGCCCACTGGTGATTGCGATATCAACATCTTCTGCCGAACACACCCCTTCTTTAACCAGTGAAAATGCCTCACGCCACAAAGCAGCTTGTAAACGATTTGCTACATGCCCTTTAACTTCTTTATTTAAAACAATCGGATGCTTACCCAAACTTTGATAAAACTCGGAAGCTTTCTTTAAAATTTGCGGAACTGTTAATTTTCCACCCACAATTTCAACCAAAGGTAATAGATGAGGTGGGTTAAATGGATGACCTAAAAAAATACGCTCGGGATGAGTTGCATCTTTTTGAAAGTCAGAAACTTTTAGACCTGAAGAACTTGAAGCAATTAGTGTTTTTTCAGGGCAATATGAAGTGATTTCTTGATATAAATTTTGCTTTAAATCTAACCTCTCCGGTGCATTTTCTTGAATAAAATCGGCATCAATCACCGCATCTTTTAAGTTGTTGTAAAGCTCTAAATTTAGAAAAATATCTTGTAAATGATGACTTGAATCTGTTTGCTGATCTAAAGTGAGCAAATCACTAAGATTTGCCTGTATTCTCTTTTTAAATAATTCTTCGTCTATTGGATAAGGGTCATATACCTTTACCTTAAAGCCTTTATATAAAAATAATGCTGTCCAGCTTGCACCAATGACACCGACACCAACCACACCGATTGTTTTAATTCCTTCCATATCTTCCTCGTGACCTTATTACTTCAAAACTTTTCTTATTCCTTGCATGACTATAAAAATAGTCGACTTCTTACCTTTTCTCAGTTATTCAAAGCCAATTTATAATAAGCACGCATAACCAAAACTTCATACCATTATTGTACTTTTCTTGCATTACCTTCATTTTTTAAGCAAATTTTGGCTACCGCTTGCAGCCCTATAAGCACTAAGGGTGTATGATTGGCAAGATTTTGAGCCATTTAACTTTAATATGACAAATACATTTTCTGACCACAAGCAAGTTGAAGTGGTATCTACTTTTGCTGAACTTGTGAATACACATTTTCAGGGAAATAAGAATGCTATTTGTTGGCATAGAAATTTGGTGGGCGACTTTAAAGAAATTGTGGCTAAACTTGAGTTAAAAGAAAATATTACCGAAATTTCTACTGAAGACCTGTTAGCACTTGAGCTTTCAGAACAAGGTGATTTGGCTCGAGATATTATTTTAAAAGACATGCAGCTCTTAACTGATATGGGGGCATCACCTGTACTTAATTTGCTTAAAAACTATGAACGCGATGAAGAGCTAGATTTCATTTCAGCAGATGTCTATTCATTTCATGTTGACCGCTCCCCCATTGAAACCGACACATTCTTATGTACTTATCACGGCGCTGCTAGCGACATTGTGCCGAATGATCAGGTTGAACAAAAAGTTTTAATTCCTGAAATTAGAGAAAAGCTCAAAGCTTTACATGACGGCCCAGAAGCCGAATTTGAAAGCTTTTTAACAGAGTATTTTTTTGATTTACATTATCAGCCTAAACCCGATGCACAACCTATAAATTTAGGTATTGGACATATTTGGCGTTTAGCGGTAGATCATCCAACTCAAAAGGTTTTACCGTGTGTGCATCGGGCACCAGTTGAAAATGACGGTGAATATCGGTTGCTGTTGATTTGTTAAGTATTACCACTTAACCACTGTAAAAGATATTTATTAGAATGCTTATATTTTAAAGCTGACAAAAATTGATTCAAGAAAGCTCGCAACATTTTTAATAAATCTGACTGGCTGACATTTTCAACATAGCTAGGTGCCCAAATTCCATCATGACTTTGCCCATAGCAAGTATAATTTCCTTGATTAAATTTAAATAAAATTTCTCTATTTATTCCTTGCTCATATAAATCAACTGAACAATCAGATCCTAAATTTATTTCTCTTATACAAGCAGGTAATTGCTCTAACAAAACAACCAAATCAGTTTCGATATCTACAGGCCAAAGCTCATTTGAAAAAGCCTGAATCTTAAACTGATTGAGTTTATTCTTAGAAAATTCAGCACAAATGTCAGCCAACACACTAATTTCAGTGTCATATTCATCATCGTATTGTCGCAACTGCGTAATATCGAGTTCTGATATTAGTTCTAATTGAATTAACATACCCTTTTATTCCTGAGTTACTTCAATACTGGATAAGAGCTTTCTTATATCATTCATCTTTTATAGTAGACTGAACTACTTTTATTGCGTTAATTATAGACCTACTCAACGTAGTAACTTACTCCAATCCAGCAAAAAATTAAAAATTATGATTTAAAGTAGTTGACCCTCACGTAACGTAAGCCCCTAGCATAAAACACGCCTAAGGAAGAAGGAGCTAAAAAGATGCTGTTAAAAGTTGGTGAACTGGCTAAGCAAACAGGACTTACTGTCCGTGCTCTTCATCACTATGACGATATCGGTTTACTTCAGCCTTCGGCCCGTTCCGATGCTGGTTATCGACTATATACCCCTAAAGACATTACTCGTTTGCATCAAATTCAAGCATTACGAGGGCTGGGTATGTCTCTAGCCGAAATCTATACGGTTCTTGAAGATCCCAATCTAGCACTTTTACCGATTATTGATCGGCAGATTCAAGCAATTGATCAAAGACTGGCAGAGCAGAAGAAATTGCGAAATCAGCTTGGACAATTGAAATCTCAACTCATCAATGGTGAAGAACTTGATTTGGAGGATTGGCTAAATATGCTGGAGCTTATAGCAATGTACGAGAAATACTTTACGCAAGAAGAACTTGAAAAGCTTACATTTTTACAATCAGGTACTAAAACCCACCAAGAATGGCAAGAGTTAACTCAAGCTGTAAATACGGTATTTAATGCTGGAGAATCATCTAGCAGTGAAACCGCTCAAAAGCTCGCCCATAAGTGGATGAAAACACTTGAGCAGAATACGCGCACCAATCCAGAATGGCTTGTTAAATTAAATAACATCAATTCTGCAGAACCTGAATTTCAGGAAAAATTAGGAGTAATGCCAGAAGTTGTTGAGTTTTTACTTAAGGCCTTTTCAGAGAGTAAGCTGAGTATTTTTGCTCGTTATTTATCTGATAATGAGTTTGCTTTTTTAAAGGAAAATTATGTTCGCGAAATGAAAAAATGGCCTCAACTATTAGTCGATATTGAGAAATTGATTGACGCTGAGGTTAAACCGAATAGTGAAGGAGCAAAGCGTTTGGCACAGCAATGGCTCTCTATGCTACAAGGTTATACTGGCGAAAATCCAAGCACTCAAGAAAAGATCCGTTCAGCAATGCAAAATGAACCAAGCCTTGCTGACGGTACTTGGCTTAAACCGGTTACCCTACACTTTCTAGAAAAAGCAGTAGCAGCATTCAAGCATAGTGCTTAGTTCTATCTATCAATTTAAATGGCTCTTTTTCAGGAAGAGCCATTTACCCGTAAATATGATTAAAGTAAAGAAACAGTTTCAGGATTTTTAGTCATAAAATTTAATATTGCAGACTGTGATTTAATACTAACTAAATGACTTCGAAATTCATTTTATAATTCTGTCCATTCTCGCAATTGCATAAGTAATGTATTCAAAATAATATCCAAACAAATAGATTATAACTTTACATATTGTTTAGCTTATAGAGCAATACTAAGAAGACTGTGAAGTTAAATTTAAAATGAATCATTTTGGCAGTTAAAGCCATCCATATTTAATTAGAGAAACATTTGATATGAAAAAATATTTATTCTTACTTTTACTGAGTTTTTACTCAATTCATTCATTTGCTTCGGACAAACTACATGGCAGTGTTTGGAAAACTATTGATGATGCCACCAATCAACCGAGAGCGCTGGTAAGATTTAGCCAAGACAAAAACGGATTTCTATCCGCAAATATTGAAAAAATCCTTGTTCCAAGCGAAGCCAATAAATGTACGATGTGTGAAGGGACTTATAAAAATAAATCTTTAATTGGTTTAACCATTGTCAAAAATTTAAAAAACGTAGGTCAAAATAAATATGACAAAGGATCTATTCTCGATCCTCAGTCAGACAAGACTTATCGCTTTAGTGTAACCGTATCACCAGATGGGGAAAAACTTACCGCTCGCGGCTACATTGGTATTTCTGCAATTGGCCGAAACCAAACATGGTATCGAGTTAAATAATCCATGAGTAGCTTGCGACCAACTCTCTTTAGCTACTCACCGATCATAATTACGGTCTATATGTGCACTATGTAACTTCTATATTTAGACCGTATTATGACCGATACTTGGCCTGAATCATCAGCATGATAATGACGAATAGCGAAGGTATGGCAGCAATCACAAATAAATGGGTAATGACCAGAAATTGAGAGAGATAACCGCCAAATAACGGCCCAATGACAGAACCCAAACGAGCAATTCCAATACTCCAGCCCACCCCTGTAGTACGAAGTGAAACTGGGTAATAACTGGCAGATAAGGCATTAATGGCAGGTTGCCCACCAACAATGGCAAACCCAGCAATAAAAATGATAATAAACAATAAAACGATATGACTAACAGAATAGCCAATTAAAGCAACACTAATCACTGCAACCAGAAAAACAGGAATTAATACTTTATAAAATCCTGTCTTATCAATTTTAAGGCCCATCACCACACTACCAATCGTACCGCCTAATTGTAGAGTGGAGCCGATCAACAATGCCTGATTTAATGAAAGCCCTGACTCTTTGGCCAAAGTCGGTAGCCAATTTGCCAGAAAATATAAACTGATCATATTTAAAATACTGATGATCCAGATGGAATAGGTAAAAAACGCACGCTGATTTTTAAATAACTCAAGCGGTGAATTTTTAACCTGAACCTCAGTATTATTGATGATTTTTATCTCTGCATTGAATGTTAATGCTGGATAAAACTTCTTTAACCAAAACAAAATTTTGGAGCTATTTTTGCTATTTTCACTTAAAAAATATAAAGATTCTGGCAACTTAAAGAATGTGATAAAGAAAATAATTAAAGGGATAATACCGCCAAAATAAAAAATCGCCTGCCATCCTCCCCAAGGAACTAGTAAGGCTGATATTCCGCCCCCCAACATTGCCCCTACCGTATAGCCACAAGAAATGACCATCATGGTAAAAATACGAGATTGATATGGAACAATTTCGGAGCTATAAGCCATCACATTTGGCATGATACCGCCTAAAAAAATTCCTGTAACAAAGCGGATTACGGTCAATTGCTCAATATTGCCTACATGTGGTGTTAACAGCATCAATATGGAGAATATAAAGGTCGAGATCAGTAGTATCGGACGGCGACCAAAACGATCAGAAAGTGAACTTAATAAAAATGATCCAACAAACAAACCAAACAAGCTTGCACTAAACACAACTCCCAGCATCGATTTTTGAACACCCCATTCTTCTATAATCAGTGGGGCTGCGTAAGCCATGGACTGAATGTCATACCCATCCATAATCATTAGTAATAAGCAGGTGGCCAAAATAAACTTTTGATAAGGTCCAACTTTCTGCTGATTGATCAAATCACTTAATACAATTTCTTTCATGGTATTCCTTTCTCCATGACTCGCTTTAAATTAATTCCATTTTAATTATGATATACGTAATCTATTTACGAGTAGCGTAAAAATAAAATAGCAATATTATCGCTATAAAGTCAAAAATATTAATTTTTATAATATAAACAGTATATTAGAAAGAATTATTTGATCTAACCTAAGTAATGAGTTCACATCATTGCATGGTGTATATGGTCTGCTCATCTAATAAAGATCAAGCAAACCATACATTCTTTTATTTAAATAACTCATTTACCTCAAACAAGTTGGCTTAAAAAAATACTCCACCACCACATCCCTTTCATCCAAACTCTTTGTACTCAAAAACCCGAACATCAAGCCATCTATTAAGTTTAAAACCATGTTGGCATCGGGTTTTAACGCACGTGTTTCTAAGCTAAAAATCAGTTCAAAAATTTCACGAGTCAGCCATTTTCTATACTCTATTGCCATACGGTAAGCCTGCTGGTAAGCCACTTTAATTTCAAAAAAAGCTTTAAGTAGCAAGTGATACAGACTGTTAGAGTTAACATGTAAAACTACTATTTCCTTGAGCTTATCGGTTGGCGTGCAATAACGGCTTGAATAGATAATCGCAAGCACTTCTTCTTTAAGTAGGCTTTTTTGGAAAGCTATACACATTTCAATAAGTCGTTCTTTTGAGTGAAAGTAGTTATACAACGTGGCTTTCGGTATTTCTGATTCTTTGACAATCAGGTCTACGCCTGTTGTATGAAATCCATATGTGGTAAACAAACGAATAGCGGTACGAATAATGTGTAATTTTTTGGAAGAGGTTTCTAAATTTGGCATAGTTTTACCGTTATAAATTTTTGTTGTATGTAAAGAGATAGAAATGCCGTCACTCTTAAAATGAGTGCTAAATACGGGCATGCAAAAGCCGCACAAATGGTGTGCTCGCCTATCTCGTGTTTTGTTGTTGATATGATTTTTTAGTCGTGACAATTCTTAAGGTGTAGAAAACCTAGAGCCGTTTTAAAGACTGTTTCGGCGGTATAAATAGAGAAGATTTGGCAAAAGCCAATAAATAAGAAATAGTACGCATGTGCGAACTCCTTTGGGTAAGAAAGAAGTTTCGCCACATCACTGCTAAATGATTATGGTGGCGAAACGAAAAGGGGTTAGCAGACTGATTTACCCAAAAATCAGCACATCCGAAGATGTCCCCCTCCCGTTCCGCCGCAGAGGAGGCACGTAGGGATGCCCACAAAAAAGAGAGACTTTTTCGTGTGCTTTGGGTAAATACGGCCTGCTAAAACCGACTGGCAATGTGGCCAGCAGGCAAAGGATAGTGCTCTGCCCTATTATAGTCAAGCACACAAAATGACATTTGTTTTAAAATAGATCATTAAAAACTAAGGATAAATAATTAAAATTTATTGTTCATTTGGGATTTATATAAAAATCCTTTTCATTTGAAAATTACTTATAATTATTTATTAGAAGTTCTGAATTTTGGGTTTGAAGTTTTTTCTAAAACAACCACTTTACCTGTACCTAACCCGCGAAAAAAATAATTAATGATATATAAGAATAACAAGCCAAAATAAAAAATCGGGAAAATACTAAAGACAGTTGTTACTATTTCCCAAAACATCACCCCGATTCTGTAATTATAACTAAATGCTATAAGTCCACCTCTACGTCTAGGTCTTTGCTGAGTAATATCATCCTCAATAAAGTGAATAATTCCCATGACAAAACACCCAGCAAAGGTACTTGAGACTAAAGTCTTTTTAACTAGAGGCTTTTCTAACCAACGGTATTTTTTTGAAGATTCAAATTCGGCTTTGAAAAAGAATTTATAGATTTCCTCTTGATAAGCTTTATTAATTCCATATTTTCTAATAAAAAAATAACATATAACACAACCAACAATAAACATGACTATGGTTATATAAAGGCTGTAAAGAATCGTAAAAAACGGTAATGGCCCTTTCGTACCAATAGTCACATGCATAATTTGTGTGATGTATTGATATATTTCGTACTGCCATTCGTTTTTAGGATAAGTAGGAAATACAAATAAAGGAATAATAAAAAGAATAGAACATATAGCTATACTCCCTTTGTTCTCTTTAATTTTCCGTGCAAGCGTAGAAAGAAAGTTTTTAGAGGCCATATCTATATTTTACAATTTGGAATCATATGTTTAGCTTTATAAAACTCATCAAAAGCTTTTTAAAATATTCATAAAAAGCCATGCATTTTATTTAATATCTTGCGAGCAAACTTTACTTTATGTTTTAAATGAAATCAAAAAGAATTAATAGAAGGAAATATACGCTCATCTTTTTAAAATACTTTTTATTGTGCCCTTTTATATTCGGAAAGAGCACATTCTGGATATAAAATAGCGTAACCAACCTTTGTATTTAATATATGCTAAAGGTATTATCTCTGCTGCTAAAGTAAGTATCATACAATATAAAAAACCGTGCTCCCAAGATAATTCAGGCATTACAGCAAAGTCCATCCCATAAAATGTACCTACCAATGTTAGTGATAAAAACACAGCAGTAATAATAGTAAAGACCTTAACAATTTGGTTTTGTTTAATATTCATCATATTCGTGACAGCATTCTGAAGATATCTAACTTTTTCATACTCAAATGACGCGTATTTCTTAACTTCCACAACGTCACAAGCTAGTTTAGATACTAAAATCTGCGGTTCTACCAAATCACTATCAAATGATGGTGGTAGAACGAAGGCGGGTTGACAGACCAGTCATCTAGAAACCGGCACGCACAAGGCGTCCCACCTCCGTCCTACCGCTACGAAGGTTAGTAGCCAAGCCCCATACAGTCAAGCACACAAAATGACATTTGTTTTAAAATAGATCATTAAAAAGTAAGGATAAATAATTAAAATTTATTATTAATTTGGGATTTATAAAGTCTCGGTTTAAAGGCCTTTAAATCTCTCAGTTGACTGTATAAAAAGGCATAACAAAATCAGTAAAACTTCGCTTCACCAGCAGGACGAGTTTTAAACCTTCTATGAAACCACATGTATTGTGTTGGGGCGATCCGAATCTGGTTTTCAATAATTTTATTGACGCGTTCAGCATCATTCACTTCGCATTCGCTAGGAAAATTTTCAAGTTTAGGTTCTACCAGTACATTGTATTGAGGATCTCGAATATCCCCACTTCTGTAAAAATATAATGGTATTGCAACAGCGTTTGAAATATCCATGAGTCTTCGATGTGCCGTGACTGTGGCTGCTTGTATTCCAAAGAATGAAGCCATGACACCTTGCTTTAAACCAAAGTCTTGATCAGGGCTATACCAGATTGCATGACCATTTTTGAGTTTTTCAATTAAGCTACGCATGTTGTCTTTTGCAATCTGATTTTTATAAACCCTAGCGCGACTACGATGAATGAGGAAATCCATGAAAGGATTATTTTGAGGTCTATACACCACATCCATATCAAAAAATAGCGTACATGCAGCACCTCCGGCATCGAGTAATGTGCTATGCGTGCCTAACAGTAGAACCGCGATCCCGATTGTCATTTAGATGTTCCAAGCCTTCTATATGAACTCTTTTTTTAAACCATGCAGGACAATACCAAGCATTTAAGGCTTCAAATATACCAATCATCGTATCGGTAAAAACCGACTTAGCCTTGGCTTCAATTTGTTCAGATGTTTTTTCCGGAAAACACGCACCTAAATTTCTTAAAGTCGTTTTCCTTCTAGAAGCCAATAGTGTCCAAGCAATTTTTGAAAATAGTTTTGCTAAGCGCCACTGGATTGCCCAAGGCAAATACGCAAGAAACATTAGAATAAAAGCTGTGAACCAGATACCCCAATATTTTAATGATAGAAAGGAAAATTGAAATTGCCCTGATTGATACTGCGCTTCAGGTTTCGTCATATTGTAAATATCTAGAGGTATAGAAATTCATCCTAACACACTCGCACTCTACATACGTTTGTAAAGTGTGTCTTAATATTAGGCTCAATCTAGCAAACTACTGCTAAACAGTACTGGTGAGTGCTCCGATTTATTCTTTATCGGTCTTGATGGGCAATTGCTTGATAAACTCATTTAAAGACATTGGACAGCCCCATAAATAGCCCTGAAACTCGGTACAACCATTACTTTTAAAAGCACTAAACTGTTCAGCCGTTTCTATTCCTTCTACCAACACGCGAAGGTTTAAATCTAGGCCAATTTTAATTATACCCGTCACTAATTTATTGCTGCGTTTATCATCTAAAGCTGCCTGTACAAAGCTGCGATCAATTTTAATTTGTTTAATTGGCATTTTTTGTAAATAGCTTAAGGATGAATACCCTGTACCAAAGTCATCAAGTGAAAGCTGAATACCATGCTTAGACAAGAAATGCATTTTTTCGATCATGCTCGCACAATTATTTAAAGCAATATTTTCAGTAATTTCTAATATGAGCCGAGAGGGATTGAAGTCATACCGCTGAACCAGACCAATCACAGTGTGCTCAAAGTTAGATTGCATAAAATGATCAGCACTAATATTGATTGAGAGCGTAAGATCTTTAGTCTCTTCTTTTTTACTCCAGTCCTGTAAAACTTTGCAGGCTTGGGCCAATACCCACTCGCCGATCTCTGGCATTAACCCAAAAGTTGCCGCTGCCGGAATAAACTCTTTTGTTGGAATATACCCTAAAACCGGATGATGCCATCTTAACAAGGCTTCCGCACCAATCAGTTTTTCTGACGAATTAACTTGAGGCTGATAAAAAAGCTCAAATTGTTGCTTAGTGAGTGCCAAACGTAGATTGTGCTCCATACTGCTTTCTATTTGTATTTCTAATTGCATGGTATAAATTGAAATACAAATCATAAGAGTAGCGACACAAGTGGCTATCCACCCACCATGATCACGAATATCTTCTGATAAAGGTATGGCACTATCGAGAGTAAAAGAGCTACCACTGAAAAATATAAAGCAGCCAATCGACAGTAGTATTAAAACAATTTGTAAGAACCTTGGCTCCCTACGATAATTCAAATACCCCAATATCGCTCCGGCAGGTAAAAACAAATGGGCCACTCGAGGGCGATCAGGCGTAGCGACATCGAAAAATAAGCAAAAGACAACTGGAAAAACCAGTAGAACCGCTTGTGATAAAAGTATCCCTGCCGAAATACGGTTTATATAAATAAGAAAAAAACTAAATATGGAAATTAGTGTGAAACAGATATCCATATAAACAATCACCCACATTTGGGCAAATGCAAAATATATAGTCCAAAACAAGCAAAAAATAATACAAATAAAGATATTTGCTTTGGCTGCGATTGTAAGCTGCTGGTCCTTTAGGGAGCGGTAATTTTTCTTGTGTTTTTTAAAGTAAGACGAAGTTATCATAAATAAACCAACCGTAAATATTTCTTTAAAGGACCCCAGCCAGCTTGGTCATTGATACTCCATTTCAATATTTACCAATAAAACGTAATCGTTTCTCCCATTGTGATTTGTACTTATTATTTTGAGATCAAGTTTCAACCATCTTAATGGTATAACCCAATTAGGTCACTTGAACGATACTGCTTTTTAAACACTCTATAATTTTAAAGTATCATGGCTTCACGATACATGCCTATGACTCTCAGGTACAGCCTTTAAGTGCAGAAAAATTAGTGAATTACAATTTTTGCATTAAATATTTTTATTATTTAGATTCATCAATAGGAACATTTAAAATAATGCACATGTGTGCTTAATTATGCTGCTAATGACCAAGTTGTGAGCTTTGTTGTTCTGAGGTTGGAGCTAAAAGCTAAAGAAGCCATGAGATACCCATCTCATATTTTTGATCGGTCTATCTCATGTTTACCAGAAATATTTATTTTTAATAATATAGAAGTCTTGGCTTATACCTTATTGCGTTTATAAGAAAAATAAGAGCAACCTGCACATGATGCCATAATAATTGTTATCCCTAGAACCTGAAAACTATTTAATCGTTCATCTAAAATCAGCCATCCAGCCAAAGCGCTCACTGCGGGTGATGCACTTAGTAAAATCCCAAAAACTCGAGGATGCAGTTTTTTCATGGCAATCATATCTAATATAAATGGAATAGCACTCGCGAGCATCGCCATAAGTAAACATGTAAAAAGAATCTTATAACTATCAAAAATATGGATAATGTGAGATGCACCTAAAGGTGTTGCAAATAAAGCCGCTATAAACATTCCAGTCGCAACAGAGCTGCCACCACCTTGTGCAACTTTTGAGCCATAAATCACATACAGTCCCCAACCCACTGCGGCTAATAAAGCATACGTCATACCAATAAAACTAAAGTTATTATTGGCATTGCCCATAGGTAGAAGAAGCAAACCAATAATAGATAATCCTCCCCAAAAATAATCTAATTTATTTTTAGACATTAAAATAGCAACCGTAAGTGGTCCTAACACTTCGATGGAAATCGCAATCCCAACAGACATGTAAGAAAATGCTTTATAGACCAAAGTATTCATTAAAGTGAGGATTGATCCATAAATAATTAGATTTTTCCAATTGGTCTGTTTATTCCACTGCCGCCATGGTTTAAAGACTACCCATAAGAAACAGGCCGATAAGGCAAGTCGAGTTAAGGTGACTCCTTCAGCAGTAAGAATCGGAAAAAGGACTTTTGCTATTGCTGCGCCGATCTGTACAGAAACTAAAGATAAAAATGCGGCTGCAAATGCCATACCTTGTTTGGAGTTTGTCTCAATCATCATCTTTACTATTGGGGGGGATGATTGAAATTTTAATTCTCTATAATCAATATATTTCTTCTATTTTTCACGGTAAAACGATTAAATAACTCTATATTTAATATTTAATGAGAGATTTACTCATGTCAGAGATTTCTTTAGATAATTTTGATTATGCGATCTTAAGAATACTGCAAAAAGACAATAAAACTTCCCATCGAGAAATTTCTGAAAAAATCGGTCTATCCGTGGCATCTGTACAAAGGCGTATAACTCGGATGGAAGAAAAGGAAATTATTTTAAAAAATTGCGCTATCTTAAATCCCCTCAAATTTGGTGAAAAAATTACTTCCATTATTGAGGTCCGCCTTAGCGAAGATCGTTCAGTAGTTATGGACAGAGCGAAGCTATACTTTGCTTCTGTTGAAGAAATTCAACAGTGCTACTTCGTGAATGGAGGAGTCTCATTTATAATTATCATGCTGAGCAATAACTTATCTCATTTTGAAAGTTTAGTTAGAAAACATTTCGCTGATAATGAGGATGTAAAAACTTATAGAACACTCATTGTTTTAGATCGCGTAAAAGTAAGCTTTGAGTTGAATATTTAAGTTTTTCAATCCTTGGCTTAAAAGACCCAATTGTTCTATTTTTATGTCTTGCTACATTCAACCTCTATTTCAATGCTTGATCACTTTTTTTCGTTAACTCAAATTTGTTACCATTGCACCACTGGAATGGTCTGAAGTCACTTTATACTAGGGATGCTGATTCTAAAGTTCATCCAGTTGTTGTACTTTTCTTGAATTACATTCATTTTTAAAGACTTGAAATTGGTTAATAAACCAAAAGTAGATTTTTCGTTTTTTTAAGGGTTTATTACGCATGAATAGCGCTGAAATCATGGCTGATCTCTCCAACCACACTCCAATGATGCAGCAATATCTCAAAGTCAAAAAAGACTATCAACATGCGTTGCTGTTTTATCGTATGGGCGACTTTTATGAATTGTTCTTTGAAGACGCGCATTTAGCAGCCAAACTTTTAGGTATTACCTTAACCCATCGGGGTAAAGCAAATGGCAACCCGATTCCAATGGCAGGTGTTCCCTACCATTCAGCCGAAGGTTATTTGGCGCGTTTAGTAAAAGCCGGCCGAACTGTAGCTATTTGTGAGCAAGTCGGCGAAGTTACTGGCAAAGGCCCGGTTGAACGCAAAGTTGTTCGTATTCTTACACCGGGTACTTTAACCGACGACGCACTACTTACAAGTTATCAGTCGTCTAACCTTGTTGCGCTATGTATCCATCAAAACCAGATCGGTTTTGCTTTACTCGACTTAAGTGCGGGTATTTTTAAAGTTCAACAACAAGACTACAAACCAGAACAACTTCCAATTGAACTGGCTCGCCTCATGCCAAGTGAAATTTTGATTGATGAAGATCTGGTTGACCCGAATATTATCGAACAAATTAAAAAGCATTTAGATTGCCCTGTAACCAAGCGCCCAAATGTCGATTTTAATTTAAACAATGCGCAAAAAACCTTATGTGACCAGTTCTCTGTATCAACACTCTCTGGTTTCGGGCTAGACCCGTTACCTTTGGCTAAAGCCGCCGCGGCAGCACTTATTCACTATGCCAAAGAAACTCAAAAAACGGCGTTACCTCATATCCGTTCAATTCTTTTAGAACAAAGTACTGATTTTATTGCGCTCGACCCAATCACGCGCCGTAACTTGGAAATTATTGAACCTTTGTTTGAGCACGGAACTTCTTTATTTCAGCTTGTGAACGATTGCCAAACCGCAATGGGTGGACGTTTACTTAGCAGAACACTCATGCAGCCTGTCCGTGATACAGCATTACTTGACGCACGTTTAGATGCGATTGAGCAATTGATTCAAGGCTACCATGAAAGCCCTGTTCGTCTGGTACTTAAAGAAATTGGGGATATTGAACGTGTTCTTAGTCGTGTGGCGCTGGGTAGTGCGCGACCACGTGATTTAGTTCAACTTCGTCATGCTTGCGCGCAAATTCCATTTTTAAGAAATGCTTTAGCACCTGTTGTACAAGCAAAGAAATCTAAGTTATTAGGACAGCTCGATCAGGAATTGGGTGACTTTAAAGCGCTTCATCAACATTTAATGGCTGCGATTGTTGAAAATCCGCCTGTATTACTTCGTGATGGCAATGTAATTGCAGAAGGCTATGATGCTGAACTTGATGAATTACGTCAAATTCGTGATCATGCAGGTCAATTCCTCATTGATTTAGAAATAAAAGAGCGTGAACGTACTGGTATTAGCACCTTAAAAATCGGTTATAACCGTGTGAGTGGTTACTACATTGAGCTGACTCGCGCTCAAGCCGAGCAAGCCCCGGCCGACTATATCCGCCGTCAGACATTAAAGAATGCCGAGCGCTACATTACCCCTGAACTAAAAAGTTTTGAAGATAAAGTTTTATCAAGTGAGTCGCGTGCATTAGCTCGTGAAAAAGCATTATTTGAAGCTTTACTTGAAAACCTTCGTGAAAATATTGCTCACCTACAAATGATGAGCTCAGCAATCGCGCAAATTGATGTAATTGCAAACTTTGCTCATCAAGCGCGTTTAAACAACTGGGCACGCCCTGAATTTACACCAGAAACAGGTATTAAGATTCAAGGTGGCCGCCATCCTGTAGTTGAAGCGTTAAGTAAAGCACCATTTACACCAAATGATACTTTCCTTGATGTGCAGCACCGTATGGCAATTATTACCGGTCCAAACATGGGTGGTAAGTCTACCTTTATGCGCCAAACAGCATTAATTAGTTTGCTTGCTTACTGCGGTAGTTACGTTCCGGCACGAGCTGCCAAACTTGGCCCAATCGACCGTATTTTTACCCGTATTGGCTCAGCCGATGACTTATCGACAGGCAAATCGACCTTTATGGTTGAGATGACTGAAACTTCACAAATCTTGCACCATGCGACGAATCAATCGCTTGTGTTAATGGATGAAGTTGGTCGCGGAACCAGTACCTACGATGGTCTTTCTTTAGCGTGGGCTTGTGTGGTTGATTTAACCAAACGCGTTAAATGTCTTTGCTTGTTTGCAACTCACTATTTCGAATTAACAGAGTTGGGTAGCGAACCTGGTATTGATAACTACCATGTCACTGCTCAAGAGTTAAACGGCAATCTCATTTTATTGCATAAAGTCCAACAAGGACCAGCAAGCCAAAGTCATGGTTTACAAGTTGCAAAATTAGCCGGTATTCCAGCTAATGTGATTAAAGAAGCTCAGAAGCGTTTACGTATTTTAGAGAAGCAACAACAGCAGCACTTACAAACTAGTGTTCAAAGTGATTTGTTTGCAACTTTAGATTCAGAAGTTACCCCAAGCACTCAAGTTATAGAGAAAGTGATTGAAGTTGAAGTCTCTTCACCTGCCCTCGATTTACTTAAGCAAATCGAAGTAGACAACCTGACTCCTCGTCAGGCACTTGAACAGCTTTATGAGCTAAAAGCAGCGCTTAATTCATAATCACTCATTGAGCAAACATGTGTATAGGCATGTTTGCTCTTACTTTAAGGAGAATAAAATTTCTATTTTCTTAAGGCCACTACAATACACAGAGATCGATTTAATTTGGCAACAGATTAATCGTCGTGAACTGATTACCCAACTCTACTTACAAAAGCAAGAACACTTAGAATTAACAGATTGTTTTTATGATGTTAAACATTGGGATGCTTATCATTTAGAAAATGATCCACCCAAATTAAAAGAACTCTATGAACAAGGGGCTTTATTTATCGGTGCTTTTGATGCGTCTGAACAGTTGGCTGGCATTAGTGTAGTCTCGAATCAAACTATTACTGATTATCCCGATGCAAAATTACTGCAATATTTTTACGTCGATGCCGATCAACAAGGTAAAGGTATTGGTGCAAAGCTGATGCAAGCGGCAAAAGAATCGGCCAAGCAATTGGAAGCCCATCAACTTTATATTTCAGCCACTCCAAGTAAGCGTACAGTAGATTTCTATATAAAGCATGGCGCGGTCGTATTAAAGCACCCAGATCGTCAATTATGGGAACTTGAACCAGAAGACATCCATTTACTTTGTACACTTTAAGCTCATTACTTAAAGATTTTTTGTCTATCGATTCAACATAGAGGCAAAATTTAAAAGTAAATGTTGTAGTTGAGGTGTCTGCTTAAACAGATACCTTGACCCAAATGACATTAAAACTCATGACAAAAAAATTATTTAAACTATTGTTTTATAAAACTTATTATTATCCTGATTTTATAATTTAGCTCTTATTTAAGCTGAAACATTCTTTTGAATATCAATGTATTAACTTATCTTCATATGTATAAATAAACAATATCAATAAAAGCAATTGTTTGTTTACCCCTTTTTTGCCTAAAATAAGCTATTCGAAATGAAACCATATTTTTTAGGTAGCTGTCGCCATGACCTTTGTTGTCACTGAAAATTGTATTAAATGTAAATACCAAGATTGCGTAGAAGTTTGTCCTGTAGACTGTTTTTACGAAGGTCCGAATTTCCTAGTGATTAATCCGGATGAATGTATTGACTGTGCATTGTGTGAACCAGAATGCCCTGCAAATGCAATTTTCTCTGAAGATGAGCTACCAGAAGGTCAAGAAGTATTTATTGAATTAAATGCTGAACTTTCTCAAAAGTGGCCTAACATTACTCAAATTGGTGAACAACCTGCTGACCGCGAGGAATGGAACGGCAAACCAGATAAGTTACAGTATCTAGAAAAATAATTTCAAAAAGATCAGCAACCGCTGATCTTTTTTATACCCTATTCAAACATTTCATTGCAAATTCCTCGTAATTTGTGCACTGTTTTGCATTAAAATAGGCGCAATATTTATAAGCTTTTGATTTTTCTTATGCGGAAGTTTTTGCAGAGCATGCTGCCCCTATGCATAATCCCTGCGATTATGGTGGGTTGCGCCAGCTCTCCTCAACACACAACAACAGGCAAAACCTCTCCAAGCGGTAAGCGCATCTTTATTCCTCAAGAGCGCGTTATTATCGAACGTCCAATTCCACCTAAAGTTGAACCTGCTTCCTATCGCGCTTGGTTAAATACAGGCGATCATTATGAACGTGTACGCGAATATGAAAAATTTCTGGCGCGTCATGATGTGGCAGGTATCGTACCAAGTTTTGAATTATTAAGATCCGCTCGTGATTGGCAGAAGTGTGGCCGTTCAGAATATGCGGTACCTAACCGTGAACTTTGGAATAATTCTTTATCGACCTTACGTGTCTTTAAATATCTTATTGCCGCAAAAGTTTTAACCGACTTTGAGGTAACTTCAGTTTACCGAGACTTACCTTTAAATGAATGTGCAGGCGGCGCAAGTTCTTCTAAGCATTTATTTAACTCTGCCATCGATTTCCGTATTGGGCCAGAAGTTCCACAGCCACAAGACTATGCGTTTATTGAAAATACGAAGTTTAAATTGTGTCAGTTCTGGGCTCAGCACGGCCAAAGTTTAAATTTAGGTATTGGATTATATAGTTCAGGACAAATCCATATTGATACTCAAGGCTATCGTACTTGGGGACCTGACTTAACCCGCAATACATCAATGTGTAATTTCTAAAATATAAATCCCCTTATGCGCTTCAGTTTAAGGGGATTTGCTCATTCTATAATCAACCAAAATTTCTTGAATCGAAGATTTTTGCACTCTAGTCATAAACGTTTAAAATACGCCTATCAACATACAGGTAAATTTGACTATGCAGCAGATGTGGACAGACATTGACGAATATATCGATTCACATTTAATTCCCGAAGATCCTCGACTCGACTTTGCATTAAAAAATACCGACGAACACGGCTTTTCAAATCATCTTGCAGTTGCTCCAAATCAAGGAATGTTCTTGCAAATGCTCATTCAGATGAATAAATGCAAGCGTGTTTTAGAAATTGGGACCTTTGCTGCCTACAGTACAATCTGGTTAGGACGTGCACTGCCTGAAGATGGCTATTTGCTTACCATTGAAGGTCGTGATACTCATGCAGAAATGGCTCAAAAGAATATCGATCATGCCAACCTGCCTGTAAAAGTTGACCTTAAATTAGGCCGTGCTGCCGATGTACTTTCTGCAATTGATCCTCAGTCGATTGAGCCTTTTGATTTTATCTTTATCGATGCCGATAAACAGGGCTATCCGGAATATTTAGAACTCAGTCTCAAATTTTCAAAATCGGGCACTATTATTGTGCTAGATAATGTCATTCGTGCCGGTGATATTTTGAATCCTGAAAACAAAAAACCAAGTATTGAAGGCATTCGTGAAACTTTTAAAGCCCTAGAAAATCATCCGCAAATTTTGTCTTGCACAGCTTTACAAACGGTTGGCTCAAAAGGTCATGATGGTTTTGCAATTGCAATTGTGAAATAATGGTTAAAAAATCATCTTTTTCATTTTATTATTTATAATCAACAAATTACTTTTATTACCCCTGCTTTTCCATATAGTTATCCACAAGATTTGCGGATAACTATATGCAAATCTCATCATTTAGCCACAAGTAATGGTACAGTCGCGTTACGGAAAATCGTGGTTGCAATACTTCCCAAGAAGAACTGATGTATTTTGCTATGGCTAAATGCGCCGAGCACAATAATTTGAATGCCGTGCTCTTGTTGGTACTCTAAAATATTTTGCGCCACATCGCCGTATCTATAAACGGTCACTACATCTAGCCCCGCTTGTTTCAAGTAATGCTCTGGTTCATTCAATATTTCAGGATGGTCACCGACATAGACTAAATGGCACTGTAAAGTCCGTAATAAGTCACTTTGTGCAATACGGCGCATCATTTTTTGACATGTCGGAGAATATTCATAAGCAAAAATAAAACGTGTCGGTACTTTGAAGTTTTCACCAATGGTCAAAACCGTACAATTTGCACCGCGAATAAAGTTTTCAACATTGCTGCCAATCGGTTTATGTTTTTCGGCGGCTCTTTCACCCACCCGACCCAAAATCACAATATCGTTTTCGTGTAAGAGATTAAAACTTTGCTCTAGAAAATCCCCTTTTTCCTGAATTTTTGAGCAAGTAATTCCGTGTTTTTCTTTAATTAAGTCAGAGATATGTCTGAGTAAATTATTGCTGTAATCTAAAGCGAGTTCACTTTGTTTTTGCTCTAATTCAGCTAACTCTTTAAGCAACATTGCATTGCTTTCAAAGCCGATTACGCCACTAATTTCACCAAGGTGATAACTTGCCGGGTAGTAATCTAGAATTTGTAATAATACAAGCTCTCGTCCAGTTGCTTTCGCAACCCAAGCCGCTGCATCTGCAATAGCATTAATACAAGGTGATGAGTCAATACACGCAATAACACGGTTCATTTTTGCCTCTCTTCTTCAGGTCTATTTGCCTTGGAGATTTTTCTATAACTTAGCTTTAACTTAACATAGATAAAAATCCGTATGTTAAGGTTTATGTATTAAAATCCACTTTTTTGTTTAAAGATCAAACATTTTATTACATTCTTGAGACTGCATTATTCTCTTAAACGGATAAATTTTGCTGGGTTTCCTCCCACAATATGGTACGGCTCCACATCTTTTGTCACCATACTATTCATGCCAACTACAGCATGTTTACCAATTTTAATCCCGTCTTTAATCCCCACATGCGCACCTAACCAAACATCTTTTTCAATTTCGATACCCTGTGAGCGAACCGGCTGTTGGTAAAGTGGACGGTCGAGTTGCATGCCATGATCAAATGCATAGAGATGACAATAAGCAGCAATACGAACTTGATCATGTAGTTTTATGCCTGCTCGACCACCATCTAAAATACAGTGGTGGTTAATTGCAACCTCATTACCAATCTCAAGCGGTCCATGCAAACTACAATCTGCCGCGATAAAACAATTATTACCAATCTTAATTTTCCGGCCCGGCTCGGCAAAAATATGGGCTAACGGTGAAATAAAACAGTTCTCCCCGATCTCGACTGTTTCCATATCCATTAAATAAGCCTGATATTCTTTTTGCCATTCTTCCGCCCAAACACGGTGTTTGGGTTTCAATGTCCAATATAGCCATGGCATATAATTTAAACGGTGTTTATGTTGCTCGCGGTACTTGAGTAAAGAATCAGTCATCAGTCAGTTCCTCCTCAACTTTTAATTCTTCGCGACCACGAGTCACATCTCGTAGTTTTAGAGCGAGTGGTTCAATTTGGTGAACCTGTAGCCTCGCTTCGATATCGACACCTGTTGCAGTATAGCTTTCCTGATATTCAATTTGCTGCTGTGTCAGTTCATACTGAAAGATAGCCCATTCATTAAAATGACAAGAAAAATGAATCGTTTTCTTGGCAATCAGTTCAATACGTTCAGCTAACAATAACGATTGTCCGGCACAACCACCATATGCCCGAACAAGCCCACCAGTTCCCAGTTTTATACCACCATACCAGCGGTTCACCATGACAATAATATTAGTCAGGTCATTTCCTTCAATAGTTGCCAGAATTGGGCGTCCCGCTGTACCAGATGGTTCCCCATCATCATTAAAGCGAACGTTATGCCCAATTTTCCATGCCCAACATTGATGTGTGGTCGAGATATCTTTATTTAATTCTAAAAACTCTTTCACTTGCTGTTCATTTTCTACTGGCGCAGCAATCGCCTGAAATCTACTTTTTTTAATTTCTTCTTCAAAAGTAACGGGTGATGCAATCGTAAAAGCCATAAATGAAATAAAGCATAATAAAAATCAAATTATAACGTGAATTTAATAGAAGCAAACCTATAAAAAAGCCCCGAATTTCGGGGCTTTTTTTCTTATCTTTCTCTTAATGCTTCTTTGGCTTTATTAAATGGTTTAAGTAAGTAATCCAGTACAGTCTTCTCACCCGTACGAATATCTACAGTTGCCACCATACCCGGTGTAATACCGAATGCTTTACCTTCTTTATTGTAAAGCTTATCGGAGTCAGTTCGGATATAAACACGATAATAGAATTGATCCTGTTTCACTTCATCGCGAATGGTATCTGGAGAAATAACCGTAACCTTACCTTTTAAACCACCATAAATCGAGTAGTCATAAGCAGTGATCTTAACCAAAGCTTCTTGACCAGGACGAATGAATGCAATGTCACGTGGCAAAATACGGGCTTCAATTAATAACTGTTCATCAATTGGAACGATGGTCATTAACTTACCGTTTTGTGGAATCACACCGCCATGCGTTGTCACTGTAATTTCTTTTACCACACCGCGCACAGGGGCTTTAAATACGGCACGCTGTAAACTGTCATTACGGCCCATGACCACTTGTTGTTGAGTTTGCGTGTCAGTATTTGCTTTAGATAACTCTTCACGTGCTTTAACGTAGTATTGGTTACGTGCATCGTTCATCTTGTTTTGCAAATCATTTGCTTCACGGCGTAAGCGTAAAACCTCAACCTCACTAGCAGCACCTTTAGCAACCAAAGGCTCTGTCATGGCCAATTCTTGCTGAACCAGTTGTAAAGCCTGTCTTAATCCTGAAAGCGTCTGTTCAAGATCAGCTCTGCGTGATTCATACAAAGCAGTCTCTTCATGAACAAGCTTCGGATCTTGTGCAACTATTTCAGGGAAAACCAGTGGTGTACCGTTCACTTCCGCACGTAAACGTGCTGCTGTGGCCTGAGCTGCAATTAATAAAGATCTCGACTCACCCACATTTGAAGCAAAACGGGTTGGGTCGAGCTGAGCAAGAATTTGCCCTTTTTGGACAATATCGCCTTCTTGTACATTTAGCTTAGTTAAAATACCACCTTCTAAAGACTGGATGACCTGTTCTTTAGAGGATGGAATAACTTTACCTGTACCGGTTGAAACTTCTTCAAGCTTAAAAAACCATGCCCAGATAAAGAAAATCACTAAACCAATGCCCACGATCCAGATGACTAAACTGGCACGCGGTAATGGTGGTTCACTATAAGATACATTCATTGAACGGGTAAGTTCTTGTTGTTGTTCGCTCATGAATTGCCCCCTTGGCTCACTTGTTTTTGTTGGGCTGTAGATTGATTAAGTACCTGATCTCGTGGTCCATCCATCACGATTTTGCCTTCATTGACGACAATAATTCGATCGACCAGTTCAAGAACAGCTCGGCGGTGGGTCGCTACAACCAACGTTCGGTGTGCTAACCATCCTTTGAGATGATCAATTAATTGTTTCTCTGCAACATCATCAATGGCTGCTGTCGGCTCATCAAGCAATAAAATATTCGGTTGACGAATCAATAAACGCGCCAGCAATAAAGCTTGCTTTTGACCACCAGAGAAACCAACGCCTCCTTCTAAAACCAAGTAATCCAAGCCTTCTTTTTTCTCTTGAACAAAAGATAAAGCACCTGTTACTACCAATGCACGAAGAATATCTTCATCTGTTGCAAGCGGTGCACCTAAAGTCAGGTTTTCACGTATTGTTCCGTAGAATAAATGTGCATTCTGGTTGAGTAGCCCCATATCTCGGCGCACATCTGATGGGTCGATTAAAGAAAGATCGAGTCCATCTAAATGCACAGCTCCCTGAGTTGGAACCTGCATACCGGATAAAAGCTGAAGCAATGTCGACTTACCAGCACCATTACGACCCAAAATCGCAATTTTTTCTCCGGCGCGAATTTTTAAATGGCGGATCGCAAGACTTGGTCTCGGATCTTCTTCTCCATATTGGAACAAGATATTTTTTAATTCATAGTCGCCATTTAAAACAGCTTTGTGTACCAGATGTGAACGGTCGGCCTGATCAATCGGACGTTGCATAAGTTCATCTAAACTTTGCTTAGCAACTTTTGCCTGTTGTAGACGACCTAATACGCCCGTAATCTGGGCAATTGGCCCTAACATACGCGAAGATAAAATTGAACATGCGACTAACGCACCTGTGGTCATTTCACCGTCCATTACCGCAAAACAGCCCACTAACACCACAATGGCATAAGTTAAACCCTGAACCATTTGGGTCCAAGCCATTAAGGTACCCACAATTTTACGCTGTCTCATACCAATGTCGGCTGAGACTTCATTCATATGGTTCCATTGGTTTTGGAAACGTGATTCAGCACGTAAGAGCTTAATGTCTTCAATACCTTGCACCGCTTCTACCAAAATTGCGTTACGAATTGAAGATTCTCTCATACCCTCTTGTGCAAGTTGAGCCAGCTTCTTCTGTACCAAAATACCCGGCAAGATCATAAGTGGCACAACAAGTAGCATTACCCAGAACAGTTTTCCACCAATAATGGCAAAAATTACTAAGAACAGGAAAAAGAACGGAAAATCGGCAATCGCACTAATTGTAGTTGAGGTGACCAGTTCACGAACGCCTTCGAGTTCACGAATCTGGGAAATAAAACTACCTGTAGATTTTGAACGATCTTTATTTTTAATTCTTAAGGCATGGCCAAATACACGATCCGACACACGTAAGTCAGCACGTTTACCAATAATATCGGATAAATATACTCGTGAAACACGTAAGGTAAATTCAAAAAGAGCGGCAATCAGTACACCACCCGCCAAAACCCATAAAGTGGGAATTGACTGGGATGGAACCACGCGGTCATACACTTGCATCGAGAAAATAATGGTTGCCAGTGCCAACACATTGGCAATCAGTGAGGCAAACATAATATCAACGTAGCGTTTCCAGTCTCTTAAAACGATTGACCAGAACCAGTTGGCTTCATAAGGTTTAATATATTCATCAATACGTGCATCTGGAATAGACGTTTCAGGACGCAAGATATAGACATTTTTAAGTGTAGTTTTTAAAGCGTCTAAAGATAAACTTTGTGAAAGGCCCTGATCTCCACTGAACTGGATACTCACATTTCCTTGTGTATCGGCCTTATCGATTACACCGACTTGACCATCATTAAACTCCACCATGACAGGTAAACGCCATGGGTTGAGTAAGTCTAAGGAAAATGGTGCCTTACGAAGATTCAGACCGACTTGACGTGTCATTAACTGCAAGACGTTATCTAAATTCTGATTTTGGTTCCAATCAAGTTGTAAACGAATTCTTTCTTCTGAAGGCTCTATTCGATAATGTTTAGCAATAGTTAAGACCGCCTGTAGCCAAGGCTGGTAATTTATTTTTGTCATCATGGTTGTACTTCGAACCCCTGAATTGAAATATTATTTAAGCCATAGGCTTGGCGGGAACGTCCTGTTGCTTCAATGTACTGAACAATGCTGCTATAAATGTCATAACGTGCTGATTCGAGTTCTGAGTTGGCACTATGAATAGCTTGTTCAGCATTTAATAAATCGACCAATGAACGCGTACCGAGCTTGTATTGCTCTTGATAGAGTTCACGTGTACGAACCGTTGTTGCTTGGCGACTTGCCAAAACCTGCATTTGACGCTGTTTATTTTCAATCTGTTCGCGACTTGTTCTAATTTGGTCCAGAACATCCATATACACCGAATTCACTTTGGCTTTTGCAGCTTCTTCGGCATAACTTGCCATTTTTACTTGTGAAGCTGTAGCACCACCTTGGTAAAACTGACTGGTTGCTTCAAGCATGACTGAACTATATAAACCGTCATCTTTGTCGTTATTCGGGTTTTTACCATTAATCGCCTGACTTACCGAACCTTTCACAGCCAAGGTCGGATATCGGGTTAAACGGGTTTGTTGTTTTTGAGCTTTTGCAACCTCAACACCTGCCTGCGCAGCAATCATTTTTGGAATGGTATTAAACTCAGGTTCACCATAAAGATCGGATTGCTTCACGAGATCGTCGGAAATAATCCATCCGGTATGACTAACATCTGCACCTAATAAGGTTCTTAAATGCTGTTGGTATTGACGTAATAATGATTGCTGAGCAATCAAAGCAGACTGCGCTGCCTGTAAGTATGACTGCGCCTGAATTGGGTCGGCTTGACTCGCGACACCAGCGTTTGCACGCAGGTTAGCAATTTCCTGAATACGTCGAATACCGGCGATTTGCTGCTCAGCAATTTTATTAAGCTGTAGATAACGCTGAATATTCACAATGGTCTGTGCAACATCCAAAGCTAGAGTATCAACGCTAACCAAAACATTGGCTTGTTCAACCTGAACTTTAGCTTCTTCAACATCAACACCTGATTTGACTTTACCGAAGTCATAAAGCATTTGGGTAGCACTTAAAGTTAATAACTGCCGACCTCGTTCTCCACTGCTTAAATCACCAGTCGTAATCCCTCCTGAAAGCTGGGGATAGTAACCGGCTTTAGCAACGTCAACTCCTGAATTTTGACCTGCTAAAGTTGCAATAGATTGTGAAATATCGGGGCTACGCTGAATGGCAATTTTTACCGCATCTTGCAATGTCATCGTTCTAGATGGCAAGTTAGAAAAAGATGAAGCTCGATTATCATTAAGTTGAACAGTAGGAAATTCCTGCACAATAGAACGGTCTAGCTTAAAATTACTAAGCTTGTGCATTTTGGCAACTTTAAAGTCATCACTACTTTTAGGGACAAAAAGTTGTGACAAGTTCTCTTTCAGGGTGTGGTATTGCTCACTTGGCTTAGCAGCGTATATCACGACAGGTACATGTAGTGTACTTAAAAGCATAAGCCCTTTCAGGAAAGCCTGCTTTCTACATATCCCTCTTACTCTTCTTTGGTTATATCCAATCATGCTTATCTTGTTGATCTTGTTTGTTATCGTTTAAAAGCTTCTACATTCTACATAGTTTTTCACCTAAAGCAGCATAATTGATGGAATAAATCACACATTATTTTTTCATTAAATGATTGATATATGTATTTGTTTTTATTTATAAAATACCAAAAAATAAAAAAAGAGGCCTTGACCTCTTTTTAACCAAACAGATTAATGTCTTTAATTAAACTGTGAAATCATCACCTAAATAGACTTTACGTACCTGTTCATTGTCTAAAATTTCTTGGGGTGTGCCTTCGGCAATTACCGAGCCTTCACTTACAATATAAGCACGTTCACAAATTGCTAAAGTTTCACGAACATTGTGATCGGTAATGAGGACACCAATACCGCGATCCTTTAAGGTCTGGATAATATCTTTAATATCGCCTACTGAAATTGGGTCAACACCAGCGAACGGCTCATCCAAAAGCATAAATTTCGGATCTGCGGCCAAAGCACGTGCAATTTCTGCACGACGACGTTCACCACCAGATACACTCATTCCCAATGAATCTTTAATATGACTAATTTTAAAGTCATTTAATAACTCAGTAAGGCGCTGCTGACGTTGCTGTTTATTCAAATCTTTACGCGTCTCTAAGATCGACATAATATTTTCAGCAATCGTCAATTTTCTAAAGATAGAAGCTTCTTGAGGTAAATAACCAATACCCTTACGCGCACGTTCATGCATCGCTAGGTCTGACATATCCAAGTCATCAAGATGAATCTCACCTTTATCCATGCGCACTAGTCCAACTACCATATAGAAACTGGTGGTTTTTCCAGCACCGTTAGGACCAAGCAAACCAACAATCTGTCCACTTTGCATACTAAAAGAGACGTCTTTGACAACCCAACGCTTACTATAGTTTTTTGCTAAGTGTTTAATACACAAAGTTTGCGGTTGTTGAAGAGCTTGCTGCATTAGTCACGCGCTCCTGGGAAACTTTTTGAACTTGAAGGTGGAATAATGATTTGTACACGGTTTGAAGAAGAACCTTGAGCTTCAACATCACCCTTATTCATACTATATTTCAGGGTGTTACCGCGAATACTTGAACCATCTTGGTATAAATATGCACCGCCAGACAAGGTAATAATGCCTGTATCTGCATTATAAACAATCGTTTGTCCTTCACCGCGTGCAATACCTTTATCAGCACTTATTTGTTGCTGAAACTTAGACGGTCTACCTTTAGCAGTGATCGTTTGAATTTCACGTTTAGAGTTTAGCGTAGCAACAATTGAGTCGGCCTGAAGCTTCATGGTGCCCTGCTCAATCACCACATTACCCGTATAAGTCGTCAAACCGGTTTTTTCATTATAAGTTGCTCGGTCTGCCACTAATGAAATTTGTTGATTACGGTCAGACGGCAAAGCAAAAGTCGAAGCAGATGATAAAGCAACGAATGTAATTACCGCAGCTTGTTTTAGGAAAGCTGAAGAACGTTTTAAATTAAGACTTTGGTGCATACTTTCCTCGAATATTAAAAAATTCGTACTGACCATTATTCAAATTGGCTTTTAGTCCTTTGCTCACAAACTCGCCTTGTGGAGACTGAACTGTCACTTGATGATTAGTTTCAATGTCTCTAGTTTTTGGATAACCAGTTAATTCATCGGTTTGAAACTCAATGGTTCCTTGCGGTGCCAACTTAGTGGCTACCACGTCACCCGATAACACAACCTTTTGATTATCATCATATCCATAAGCTTGTTTAGCAAAGAATGTTGCATCAACTTTACCTAATTTATACATAGTGGCATTGAGTTGATCCAACTTTGACGTTTTTTGTTGCATATCCTGTTCAAGCTGACGAACTTCAGCACGAATATACAAATTGCCTTTGTCATCAGTTTGAGTCAAATGGACGCCCTGCGCCGAATAAGTCATATTCTTCGCCGAACCAATGTCCAGTTTTTTTGCCTTGCCACTATAGTAGTAGTAACCACCACTCACAGCAGCAACCACTACAGCAACAATATATAAAACTCTGGTATCCATGAGCAGGAATAGCCTACCTTTTTAAGTAATCTTGTTATTAATGCGGTACTGCAAGATATTTTTCAAGAAGTTCTTGGTAAATGCCTTTTGCGATCAGCAACATATCACAAACTTCACGCACAGCTCCACGGCCACCCATCGCCTGTGTTACCAAATCCGCACGACGGCGCACTTCTTCATGTCCGTTTGGAACAGTAACACTCATTCCGGCAATGGCAAATGCTGACAGATCCGGCCAATCATCACCCATATATAAGCAATCTGAAGGCAGGATATTAAACTGTGCACACGCTTCACGTAGCGCCGAACCTTTATCTTCACGGCCTTGGAACACCAGATCGACACCTAAATCGGACATGCGTTTTTCAACGATATTACTTTTTCGCCCAGTAATAATGATGACTTTCATACCCGCTTGTTGCGCAAGTTTCATACCCAAACCATCACGAATGTCGAATGATTTAATTTCATCACCCGTGTTGGTTAATGTCACAAAGCCATCACTTAAAATACCATCAACATCCAGAACCAATGCCTGCAAATGACGTGCTTGTTCTAACAATGCATACGATGCCATTGATTAATTCACCCCTGCCTGAATAAGGTCATGCATACTAATTACACCAATCACTTTGTTCTGGTCATCGACTACCACAAACTGACTGATTTTTTTCTGGTTAAGTTGTTGTAAAGCTTCTACAGCTCGTGCTTCTTGAGAGATCGTTGACGGTTTCTTTGTCATCACTTCAGACACAGGTAAATTTACATCAAACCCTTGCTGTTTATCGATGAGACGACGTAAATCCCCATCTGTAAAAATACCAAGTAGATGGTCTTGTTCATCAACAATTGTTGTCAAGCCTAAACGCTTATTTGAGATCTCGTAAAGTACTTGATTCATTGGTGTATCAGGTGAAACTTTTGGTAACTCTTCGCCTGTATGCATTAAATGTTTTACATGTAACAGTAAACGCTTACCCAACGCACCTGCCGGATGCGAACGAGCAAAGTCATCAGCAGTAAAACCACGAGCTTCAAGTAAAGCAACTGCTAAAGCATCGCCTAAAACCAAAGTCGCTGTCGTACTTGAAGTAGGCGCTAAACCTAAAGGGCATGCTTCGTCAGACTCACCCAGAGTTAAAGCAATATCTGCATTTTGCGGCATTGGGCCTTTATCATCACGACTAATCGTAATAAGAGGTACACCAAGATGCTTAATGAGTGGCATCAACATCATGATTTCATCGCTTTTTCCCGAGTTGGAAATTGCAATAAGTACATCGCCACGAACCAGCATTCCTAAATCGCCATGCCCTGCTTCGCCAGGATGCATAAAGAAAGACGGCGTGCCTGTCGAAGCAAATGTCGCTGCCATTTTTCGGCCAATATGCCCAGATTTACCCATACCCGTGATCACAACACGACCTTTGCATTGTAATAATATTTCACAAGCACGATTAAAACGGTCATCAATTTGTGTTGCTAATACATCTATGGCTTGTTGCTCAATGCGCAATGTCGCTAATGCACTGCTTTGGAAATCTGTAGGATTAGGCATACGAGTTTGACTCAAAATAATTGATCTGATCTCTGGTTGAGATCGGTGATTTTAATCAAAAGATTTGGGGGCATTCTAGCATAACTCAATCAGTTACACGTTTTTAAATGTATAAGATTTCACAAGCTTATAAAATTCATGCATAAAACTTTGTTAAAAATGATGCATCAGTTATGATGTAACACTATTTTTGTTGAGTGTTTGAAAACCCTTATGCAACCGTTTGTTTTATATAACTCTGAGCAACGAAAAAAAGTTGAATTTGTACCTCGCAAAGAAGGTCACATCGATATGTACGTCTGCGGTATGACCGTTTACGACTACTGTCATATCGGGCATGCTCGAGTTATGGTTGCATTTGACTACATTATCCGTTTTTTGCGTAGTCAAGGCTGGAAAGTCCGCTACATTCGCAACATTACCGATATTGACGACAAAATCATCAAACGTGCGAATGAGAATGGTGAAACAATCCAACAGCTCACCACGCGTTTCATCGATGCCATGAATGAAGATGCAGCGAACTTAGGCTGTTTAGCACCAGATGAAGCACCTAAAGCGACTGAATATATTGACCAGATGCAAAATATGATTGGTAATCTGGTAAATAAAGGCGCTGCTTACCCTGCTTCAAACGGTGATGTGTATTTTGAAGTCACCAAATTTGAAAAATATGGTCGTCTCTCTGGCCGTAAGCTTAATGACATGCAAGCTGGCGCAAGTGAGCGTGTTGATGTAGAAGTTGAAAAGAAACATCCTTTTGACTTTGTGCTTTGGAAACATGCAAAAGAAAATGAACCATCTTGGGCATCTCCTTGGGGTAATGGCCGTCCGGGTTGGCACATTGAATGTTCTGCAATGTCGACTTGCTGCCTAGGCAATCACTTTGACATTCATGGTGGCGGTTCAGATTTAATGTTCCCGCACCATGAAAATGAAATTGCGCAAAGTGAAGCTTCGACTGGTGAGCAATATGTAAACTACTGGATGCATGTTGGCTTTATTAACGTTGACGGTGAAAAGATGTCTAAGTCTTTAGGCAACTTCTTTACGATTCGTGACGTAATGGAGAAATTCCACCCAGAAGTGATCCGCTACTTTATTGTGTCTTCACACTATCGTAGTCCTGTGAACTTCTCTGATGTGGCACTAAAAGAAGCAAAAACTTCTTTAACTCGCTTCTATCATTCATTTAAAGCTTACCAACAAGTGTATGGTCAAACGACAACTGAAACGCTTGATCAAAGCTTTGTTGAGCGCTTTAACAATGCAATGTGTGACGATTTCAACACTGCCGAAGCAATGGCTGTATTGTTTGAACTGAACAAAGAGTTAAACCGTGCTGTAAAAGAAGAGCAAGCTGACCAAGCGACTGTGCTTTATTCGACATTACGTCACCTCACTAACATTTTAGGTTTGGTACAACACAATGTAGACGATTTCTTAAAATCAGATATTGGACAAGATGCGCTTGCTTTGTCTGATGCGGAAATTGAAGATTTCATTCAACAACGTGTTGATGCGAAAAAAGCAAAAGACTTTGCTAAAGCAGATAGCATTCGTCAGTCTTTACTTGAGCAAGGCGTAGTTCTTGAAGATACACGTCAAGGTACAGTTTGGCGTCGTGCTGATTAAACGTTCAATTAGATCACAAGAGTGTTGACACTTTAATGAAACACTCTATAATGTGCTCACATTGCGGGAATAGCTCAGTTGGTAGAGCATAACCTTGCCAAGGTTGGGGTCGCGAGTTCGAGTCTCGTTTCCCGCTCCAAAATTCAAAAACCACTTAATTCGAAAGAGTTAGGTGGTTTTTTTTATTGTCTATAGGTCAATTCAAAATTCGCATTAAAAAACGCTTTATATTTCCATTGCAGTACCATGAAATTTGGAGTGTTATTATGCAAAAGCCGGTTAAGCGCGGAGACGCGTGGCGCATCACTGTCCGTTATTTAGGTAAACATTATACAGCTACTCGAGATACTGCGAGTGAGTGTGAACAATGGGCCGCTAAAAAATTATTAGAATTACAATCTTAACAGGCTAATCCTGAGTCTGAAAAATCCATATCCCCTTCTATGCCCCTTTTGAACAGTACTATCAAGAAGAAGGCAGAAAATGAAGAGTGCCCGCTTAATTGTTCAAATGCTTAAATGCCTAAAGAAGAAAGAATAATGAAAATATAATTAATATTTTATGATTAAACCCATCATTAAGTTTTTATTGATATTGAAATTAAAAATTAGCTTAAAAGTATATTATCGCAAAGTCTCCCCCATTGAGGAGACTTTCTAAGTATTAAATGACTTAAGGATGAATTTTTTTCAATCCATCTTCTACAGCAAATTTAGCTTCCTCCCACTGTAGACGTGAACTACCTTTAACTTGTTCCCATTTAGTTTTCAATTTAGATTCAACCTCGGAAAAATTAATTTCTGCATTATTATCTACACGATTTTCATAACCTAAACGATAAGCCGCCCGATAATCACGATCATATTCTAGATTCTTGTCTTCAGTATAATATGGCATTTTTTTATAGTTTTCTCGCCAATAATTATCTTCTTCTTGCCAGTCATTACTATCATCTTTTTGATTATTTGTTTGAGCTATATCATTACCTGCTATTGCCCCTACCACACCACCAATAATCCCCCCAACAACAGCACCTGGAGGGCCGCCAACAACACCAAATGCAGCACCTACCGCCGCTCCTCCCAAGGTTCCTGCGCCTGTAGCAACCAAATTCTCTCCCCCTTCATTCATATCGGGTACATGATTGTTATTAGTCGGTGGAGAGTTTAAATCTGGACGAGCATTATCAATTGTGGATGAAATGTCTTGTAATGGTTTGCTATTTGATACATTACCATTAGAAGATGGCTCTTTTTGAGTCGTATGATTACCAACTGAATTTGATTGTTTTGTATTTACCATTTTCTTACTCCCTATATTTTAAAATCTAGTGTCTTTCAAAAGAGCTAGAATATTAAAAGAACTTTTGAAATATGCTTGACAATTATTATAATTCACCTTTAGGTTAGTTATGTTTCATAAATACCCCTATTAAGTAAGGAGATGTTATTAATTAAAGAAATTATTTCTCATCAATAAAAATTTTTATTCAAATAGTCTTTACAATTATATCATTTTTACCCCATAATCATTATATTTCGCTAGATTAAACATTACCCATAACATTCTAGTTTTACACTACCCTGCAGGAAATTATGATTTTATGTATATGCAATTTAAAAAAGCCTAGTTAATTAATACTAGGCTTTTTAAATATATTTTTAAAAGATAATAATTATATATTATTTCATATTTTTAAATATATCTTCAGCTGCTTTTAGGTGTTTCGCAACAGCATCACGTGTTTGTACGAGCATATTTTTTAATTCAGAACTTTTCGTGTTTGGTATTAACTGCTTATCAATTATCGTTAAAACTTTACGGTGAACTTTAACTTGACTCATCATATAATTTTTATCAGTATCTGATGTTATTTGATTAAGCTTACTAATAATTTTATCACTATCATTTTGCAATGATTTACTAAGATTACTGGTTTGTGAAATCAACTGTAACCGACTTGCCAACGCTTGTGCATTTTTTTCATTGGCTGAATGTTCTTTAATCATCATTTCAGCATATTTCTTAGCTTCATCCATTTTTAATTTTGGCAATGCAGTTTTTGCCTGCTTAATTTCACCATTATTAGCTGTACTTAATATCTTGAAAATTTGACTATCAGTCAAATTTTCATAGTTTTCATTTAATATTGTAGAGTGATTCTTCCCATCATTTATAGTTTGTTGATTCGCTGCCATAATCTCAAATGCACTGAAACTTAAAACACCACTAATTGCGATACAGCTAATAATTTTCTTCGTTAAAATAGCTTTCATACCAATATCCTTTAACTTAATTCATGAGTATTTCTACCTATGGGTAGCTTTTTCACATTTCCAATCTATATCCCTACTTGTAAATTCAAGGTTGGGGTTATTTATTCATTATTTCAATCAACCATATTTATACCGCTCGTTGAATATTATTCGCAAAGGGTAAATAGCTTATTTAAAGTAGATGATATAAATTTAATAATAAATTATGCACCTGTATCCAATCTTATTAATGTAAATATAAAATATATATGATTTTAAAAAACATTAACTTAAAAAAATTTTTATTTTTTATTTTTACGAAAATAACAATAAAGCTCGTTATATTAACTTATAGATACTAAAGCTAAAATTAAATATATTTAAAGAAAATTTAAACCAATTTAACTTATTCACCCATCTATAAAAAAGCGTTCTCCTAAAGACTTTAATTCACACACTGCACACAAACAGTGACATGCACTTTTGTAGATATCGTATGAGCTGTGCAACCTGAAAGTAGAATACACAGCGAAATCAGAACCTTCATAGTGAAACGCGGTTAGCGATCCAACCATAAAAGAATTGCTCTTGGGTAGGATTTCGCTCACAAATTTCGATATAACATTGGCCTTGCATGATATTAAGAACCCGAACTAATACCTTCTCTCCTTCTTTACCGCGCTTAGCCAGTGTTAGTGAAGAGGTAAGTAAGAAATAAAGTTCTATCTTCCAACCTAAGCTAGCCATTTCCCCTAACACTCACATATTTTTAGCTAATTCTTTTGCCAAACATTGTTCATGCCACGTGGTTTGAAAATTCTCGACAGCTTTTGACTTAATGAGAGGGTCTTCAAATAGCTTTGAAGAATATGCAGATTTGATAAGCTCTTGATAAAGTTGTTTGGCTTGTTGCTCTTCAAGATGATTGGCGATGTCATGTAACTCTTTAGCTGGCACTTCATGTTGTCTAGCATCCATCACGCCACTCGCTGCTTTTTTCACAGTTTCACAGTAATGAAGCTCCATCGCTTCAGATGCTGCATAACATTGAATTGAAATTGCGCTTATAAAGAGGAATATAAATCTCATAATCTCACCTTAATTTGACGCGCAAGGTTAGCAATTAATCTCCCAAAATTTAAGTTAAAAAAGGTTAATTTTTCTATTCTCTTATTTTATTTGACCTTTTGCACATGAGTGTCAGAAGCATTAAGCACTTTTCCATCTGCTGTAACTGGTGCCATAAATGGAATTTGCTGACCTGTATTTTTATCAATTAATAGAGAATGGCGCTCACCACTTTCAAATAAGTTGTGTTCTCCCCATTGACGTAGAGCAACAATTACAGGAAATAAACTCTCCCCTTTAGTGGTCAACACATATTCCTGATAAGCCGTACCATCTGAAGCATCTTGCATTTCAAGGACACCAACATCCACCAACTTTTTCAGCCGGTCAGAAAGAATATTTCGTGCAACGCCTAAGCTCCGCTGGAAATCTCCAAAACGGCGCATTCCGTCAAATGCATCGCGCACAATAAGCAGTGACCAGCGATCTCCTATGAGATTGACGCAGCGTGCAACAGGACAAGGTTCTTCTTTCATCAATGTAGAGTTAGCCATTGAGTTTCCTTACCAATAATCAGTAACAAGATATCTAGTTGCATTTTAAAACCAGTCGATCTAACATTCAACTAGTTGTATTTTAAAACTAGATTGGATGGATTTAGAATAATGAAAGCCTCCCTTGTATCTTCAATGTCTCCGGTAGATAACAATAAAACGCATTCGAACCTACCTCGTAGCGTAGTTTTGCTATTTGCTATAGCAAGTGGTGCAAGCGTAGCAAACGTCTATTATGCACAGCCTTTGCTCGACATCTTGGCGAGTGACTTTAATGTGAGTCATGCCGCCATTGGTGGTGTGGTTACAGCCACTCAAATAGGTTGTGCACTTGCCCTCGTGTTTTTAGTGCCGTTAGGTGATCTTATAAATCGGCGTCGGTTAATGACACTGCAACTACTGGCTTTAATATCTGCATTGCTAATGGTTGCCTTTGCCCACTCTACGATTATTCTTTTGACAGGAATGCTTGCGGTTGGCCTACTCGGCACAGCCATGACACAAGGGCTTATTGCCTATGCTGCAAGTGCTGCGGCCCCACATGAGCAAGGGCATGTGGTTGGTACTGCACAGAGTGGTGTGTTCATTGGGTTACTGCTTGCCCGTGTATTTTCAGGAGGAATAAGTGATATAGCGGGTTGGCGCGGCGTGTACTTTTGCGCAGCTATCATTATGCTCATGATTACCTTACCACTTTGGAGGCGACTCCCTCATTTAAATGTTCAGCCCGTTACCATGCGCTACCCGCAACTTCTAGCTTCTATGTTAAAGCTACTGCGCCAAGAAAAAGTCCTACAAGTGCGCGGTGTATTAGCCTTACTCATGTTCGCGGCATTTAATATTCTCTGGAGCGCATTGGTACTACCGTTAAGTGCACCACCCTATAACTTTTCGCATACTGTAATTGGGTCTTTTGGACTGTTCGGTGCAATCGGTGCTCTAGCCGCCACTCGTGCTGGCCAATGGGCCGACCGCGGATATGCTCAGCGCACAAGCTTGGCAGCACTGTTAATATTGCTGCTCGCATGGTGGCCGCTTTCACTTATGATCTACTCACTTTGGGCGCTGGTGATTGGCATAGTATTGCTCGACTTAGGTGGACAAGCCCTGCATGTGACCAACCAAAGTATGATTTTTCGTACTCGCCCAGAAGCACATAGTCGTCTTGTTGGTCTATACATGCTCTTTTATGCAATAGGTAGTGGACTGGGTGCAATCAGCACAACAGCGACTTATGCTTATGCAGGATGGCTCGGCGTATGTAGTCTAGGCGCATGTGTAAGTTTATTGACGTTATTATTTTGGTGGAGAACGATAAAGCTATAACCCAAGTATTTTAAAAGTTCTCTCATCTAATTCTCTCAATTCATCCAAAGTATAGAGCCGGCCCTTTGGATCAAAAAATTTATCAAAATCAAATTGCCCTTCTTTATATAACTTATAACGTTTAGGGCCTAACCATTCTTTTTGGAAAAAATTATCGGTCAGATTAAAAAATTCTTTGAAGGAAATATTTGCGTCTATTTGCCCCATTAACTGAGTCCGCTCATCTTTAGGAATATCTCGTACTTTTCTTTCATCCATAACGAAAGATCTGTTCCCAATAAGCCTTCCATCCTTACTTACGGGAACCAGAATACTTCGGCAATTCGGATGCAAAGGTGGCACTCTTTTCGCCGGGTCATTCAGTTTCCAAATAGAACCGTCAATGGCTGCACAGATTTTAGAAGTCCTGCCATCTAAAACGCTCACAAACCTTACATATTCAAAATTAAAATTTTTGAAGTTATATAAATAGACCTGATTTGATATATGGCTACGTAGCGTTCTAATAATTCTTTCAATATCGATTCTGGTACTGTTGAGCAATCCATCTTCGTACTTAAGGCGTTTTGTACCCGTAATACGTTTGATGATTTGCTGAGGCGTCATCCCAGTATTCATACCATCCCGAATAGCATATTCAATGCGTTGAAGGGCATTTTCACTAATTTGAGCTAAGGATTCATCAACCAAGGCACCGCCAGCCAAAGGCACTCGTTTTATTGACTGATAAAGCTGCTCTCCCTCTAAATCTTTAATAACCTTACCAAATAGTTTGGCCATATAGTTTGACTCATATATAGCCAAAGCAATTGCCGAGTGAGTAAAAATTTCCGGTAAAACTGTGCTAATTGAATTAAACCAGTTCGAAATAACAAGTTGGATGTTTTTTAGATGCTGAGTTGTATACTCCCCACCAGCAAGAGCAAACCTCTCAGTTTCATTCAGCTCTTTCATTAAATCGCCTAACCGATCAAGCATAACCATCGTTTCACTATTAAAAAACTTATAAAGTTCATTTACCGATCGCGATGATGCTCGGTAGAGATAAGCTTGATGCTGAGTAAAAACATCAAAAAGTGATTTTTCAGTAATATTCTTCATGTAAGTTACCTCTACAAAGGTGCACTTTATTTTTCTTTTTATATCGCTGTTCTATAAAATTTATTAATAGTTTTGAGTAGTTAAAAAGTTTATAAAGCTAATTAAAATAGTACTTTTGTTTTACGAACTTTTTTTGCACACTAATATTTCTAATAAAATTAGTGAGCCATAAAATAAATTCATCTCTATACTCAAAACGAGGAAGTAGACTTAAGTCAACTTTTATCTCTCTTTCAGAAAGAGGCTTAGTTAAACATTCTTCAAAATCAATTTTGGTATATTTTAACTTTAAATCATTTTGTTCGGCTTCTTTTCTAATTTCTGCCATCACTCTATTGAGATTGGTTACAGGGTTATCCGTAATCTGGTACTTTTCATACATATTTTCGTATACATTTTCGGCAATATCTAAATATTTAATGAGTTCAGCATTCTCATTCATCTCTTCATCATCCTATTTTTTTGGAAATTATGTACCAGTAAATGTTTCTATACGTAATTTAAGATTATTTTTATGTGAAAAATATTTTAATAAAAATAACAATATAATCTCCAACTTATTATTTTTTATGTCATTATTAATTCTTTATAAAACATTTCCATATTTACTGTCATTTTTGATAAGTTTTATATGCTGATCATTTAAGCTTGTTAAATAAAAAAACCGCCCCAGAAGGCGGTAGCTGAATATTATCAGCCAGATATAGAAGTAAGGTGGACAAATACTTCTATATTTAAGAGGATATTTTATTATTTTTAATGAAATCCTCAGATTTAAAGTAGTTAATAATCATCTCAGCATTTTCTTCTTTGCTTGGTTCAGCAGCCACAGGAATTTCGGCTTGATCAATTTTAAAGCCTTTTGGAATATAGTTTGAAATTGGAGGAAGCTTCTCTTTCCCTCCAATTGTCATTCGCTCAATAAAGCCTGCAAGCCACAAAATGAATTCATCTTCATTTTTAAACTTGGGCATAAGACTTAAATCAATATGCACTGATTTTTCTTTATTAAATTGATTTAAGCATTCTTCAAAATTTATAAAATTGTACTTAAGTTTGAACTCAGTACCTTTAATTGCTTTACGAATCAAGCTAATTAAACAATTTAAATTTTGAATGGTATCTTCAGTAAATAAATTATCTTTTTTAATTTCCTTGTATACTTTCTCCGCTATAGCTAAATACTTTGGCATTTCTTCCTCCTCAATATTATTATAAATAATTGAAAATAAAAAAATTCATCTTCTGATTATGAAGACTTAATTGTAATTGAGTGCAAATAAATTTAAAACAATGTAAGAATTACCTATATTATGTAAAATTGCACCATAACGGAACACAAATAGTCAAACTAATGTTAAATATTTCACAATTTTATTTAATACTTTTAACTAATTAGAAATACTTTCTTTCAATTGTAAATGATTATTTTTCACACAACATGAGTAATAAATTATTATTAAAAAACAATGTAGAAATAATTTTTATAAGTACCTCTCATGCTTCTAGATTCACCATACTTTAGTCTTTTTTCAGTCATAAATTTGAAGAAAAACTTAATTAAAGATGAGGTTATAACACCTACCCATCTGTTATATTTTTTTGAAAAAACTCTGTATCTATGATTACACCTTGCCTTTCTTCATGATAGTAACTATCTAGACACGAGGTAGCTAACATGAGTTTTTTAAGAAAGAAAAATAAAGCTAGTTTTGTACTATTTATTATTACCCTCTATTCAATGCTAGGGTTCGGCTTAGGTTTTATTATTTGGGAGTATTTCCTACAAATTCCATAACTTGAGCTAATAATTAATTTTTAAAGTAGCCGTTTTGATGGTTCTTTGAAAGATAATGTTTGCTTTACCTTTATACGGCTAAACCAGGGTGGTTAAAAAAATACCTTCCACATATAAGGTGTTAATATTTGGAAGGTACTTTGCAATCAGCCAAAGCTAGTGTCTCGTAATTTCTGCATTAATTTCTAAGCTTATTTCTTTACTACGATGGTAAGCTGCTTTTAAAGCCAGCCGAATATCATCAGAGAGGTTGCCCAATTCAAACATTCGTAATGCAGACTCTGTAATACCATTCGCTAATGTGACCTTGCCACATAACTCACTAGGCTGAACATTACTTTTACGAACCATTTCTACAGCGCCTGATGCAGCTTGAAGTATTAGATCTAAAGCAAATTGCTTATCTAGCCCCATAGACACCCCTGTTTTCACCATACTGTCGAGAATATAGAAGAAGTAAGCTGGTCCTGAACCCGATAAAGCAATAATCGCGTCACTTTGGGATTCTGAATTTGCCCAATAGGTTCGCCCTGTTGCTGAGTAAATTGTTTCTATCACTTCTTTATCTAAAGGCTCTAAATAGTCTGAACCAATTAACACATGGGTACCTGTATAAGTTAATACAGGGGGATTAGAAATGACTCTGATAATTTTTTTTGAACCCGTAATACTCATTAATTGTTTAATATTAACTCCGGCCATCATCGACACAATAGTTTTATCAGCTAACCATTTTTTTAAGGGCGCCAGTATAGCCTTTAAGTCTTTTGGGTCTAGTAATAGAACAACTATATCTGCCTTTTTCACCTCATGTTGCTTTTGCTTTAGAATGATTTGATTCTCAAATTTGACTTCCTCTATTAGATTAATTTTTTCTCTTTGAAAGCCTTTTAAAACTAAACCTCCAATTAAAGCTAAAGACAAATTACTGCTACCAATGAAGCAAATATTAGGCTGTACTATATTCAACATTTAGAATTATTTCCTTCCTTTAGATATACTACAAAAAGAAATATTATTTATGACGTAAGTCATGTACCGTTAAGACAAGAAAAATTTAATAAATTTTCATGAATGTTAAGTTTAATTTTACAACGATTTTAAATTCTGAGCTAAGATTACTCTTTACTTATGACTTTATGAATAACAAATTAATCTAAATTGTTAAAAATATGTAATTAAAAATAATTTTTAGCTTATCTCATTAAAGAAATAGGCTTACCAGACTTAAAGTATTTAATTAAAATTTACTTAATAAAAACTTTGTTCTTTTTTAAAGAAACTTTCAGCTATTCTGGAGGCTTCTTGAAAATTAATTTCATTACACACCCAAAATGATAAAAGCTTTCCATCCAAATGGAAATATTGCTTGTGATATTCCGTTACATCATCTGAATGAGGATTTCCTATAGAGAAATAATTTTCATTATTCTTTCTTACTTTACCGTTTAAAATACCGCCAATACAAATATCCATTTTTATACCAGTTATAAAGTCAACTTATACAACACAATTCTAATTTCTATATTATATAAAACAAATAATCAACTTATTTAATTATCCATATAAAAAACCCACAAAGGAAGAAGTGGGTTTTTTAACTATCTTGATGATTAGAGCCGTTTAATTGAGCAAATCACTACAGATCAAATCGTCTAAAACCATCAAATTACTTTAGTTTAAGCATTCGTCACAATTGTGATATTCGAAGCTTGTGGGCCTTTTTTACCCTGTGTTACAGTAAACTGAACACGCTGACCTTCTAAAAGAACTTTAAAGCCTTGTGTTTGAATCTCAGAAAAATGTGCAAAAACATCTTTACCTTCATCAGTTTGAATAAAACCGAAACCTTTAGTTTCATTAAACCATTTTACTGTACCAGTAGTATTAGACATAAATTAATCCTAACTTTTAAAAACATTATCATTTATTATTGGGCAAACCAATAGAACTAAAAAATACACATTCTACTTAAATATCTAAAAATATACGGAGGATTATAAATAAAACTGCGAAAAGAGAGACTTTGGGTAACATGAATATTTTTGTAGTTAGTGTCGACTATACACGCTTCTTAACGAATTGCAATCGATATCTTAATTAATTCATTTCTTATTGAATACGAAGGTATCAAATTTTAACTTTCTATCTGATTTTCAATGATATTTAAATATAATTTTCTAACACTATATCTATATATTAATTAAATATATTTAATACTTTTCAAAGCATTGGATTTTTAATTTTCAAATAATTTAGAGTTTAAAAAATAAAATTGTGTAGGAACTTTCAAATACCATCCTTTAATTTACTTTTTTATAAATTATACATACTTGTCTGTATACATTATTCCTATTCTGCTTTAAAGTAGGCATGCAATTAACATATTGATGATAAACAGGAAGTATCAAGGTGAGCGGTCTTTTAGTTTTTATAACCATTGCTTTTCTTACTTTATCAAGCCCAGGCCCAGGCGTTTTATTTACAGTAACAAATTCAATAAATTATGGTGTGAGGACAGCTTTATTTGGTATTAGTGGTTTAATTATTGGTATGTTTATTATCGCCGTGATTTCTGCAAGCGGTGTCGGACTTATTATTACTAGCAACCCTACTATCTTCACTGCTTTAAAATTTATTGGGGCCTTTTACTTAATGTACTTAGGTTATAAAAATTTTATTAAAAAAACCCCGACTCAAGACTTATTAGAAACTGAACATAATGAAAAAGGGATAAAGAAATCAAAGCTTTTCTATCAAGGGTTGTTTGCCTCACTACTTAATCCAAAAACAATTGTCTTTTTTATTGCCCTTTTTCCACAGTTTATTGATATTAAAAAAGAAATATTAAATCAGTTTTTGGTTTTATCTTTAACATTCTGCTTGATCGGATTTTTAATTCATTTAGTTTATGCCAACTTTTCCTCAATATTCAAAGAGAAGATGCTTGCCGGAAATAATTTTTCTAAGCTCAATAAAGTCAGTGGTTGTATATTTTTTCTTTTAGCAGTTTTACTTATTACTCAATAAAACTATTTTATGAAAGTGAGCCAACTTGTAAGGCTATAACTCAATAGCTTTAGCAAGTTAGCTTTTCTATAAGCTGATACGATTAGCAAGCCATCCATAAAAGAATTGCTCATGCTTCGGATTTGTTTCCGTAATTTCAATATAGCGTTGGCCTTGCATAATATTAAGAAGCCGTACCAGCACTTTTTCACCTTCCTTACCACGGTTTTTAATATATTTTATTAAAGCCTGCAAAGTGGCTGGCCCATATTCACCATCTACCTTAAGGTCTACCCAGCCTTCTTTGCTCTGCCTATTCAATAAATTTAATGCACGTTGTAAAAGTGGTTTTGTGAAACTAATACCACAATTCACACCCGTGTCGAATAACTCTTCAGCAGTAAGTGCGCTGATCAAATTAACTTGATCAAATCGCGGCTCAAGCCAATATTGATTCCTATAAATTTCTCTGGCTGTCTCTAACGTTAAATTCTCCATTGCACCTTGATAACCATAACTACGAGCAACGGCTTGTGTAATTCCAAATTTAGTCGCATGCCCATGATCAAGTGGATCATTTACATAGCCACCTTCGCGTTTTATTAGTGCATCTAAATATTGTTCAATATTCATAAGAGTTGTCCTCATCTTTATTAGGGCCAAACAGCTATTAGCTTTGGATATCATCTTTCGCTTTTTTTAGATCTTTCATGACTTCAACAATGGTTTTTCCTTCTTGTTTATTAATGAAATTAAATATCCACCTCACAATTGCCCAACCAGGTAAGCCACAAATAAAGAAGAATCCACCTAAAGTGATCATTCCCCATATATCTGTCACCCACTCATGTAAATTCCATTTCATGATAATGAATGAGCCACCAGTCAAGCTTGAAACAACCGTACAAATCAAACCAACGACCCATTCTTGAGGTGAACGTGGAAAGCGCATAATTAAAACTACTGCAACAACTAAGCTCACTGCTAAAGCCACCATCATGACAGTGCCATAAAGGTTAAAAGCGGCAGCTAGCCCATTTGAAGTTAAAAAATTTTCCATAATTTAATCCTGCCTAAAGTGTAATTTTTTGAAAAATAATCATGGCTACTGCTTTGTTATTTTTCATATTTTTATATCTAACTCTGCTATGTACACAGATTTAATCTAGTCGATCTTGTTCTTTTTAAACCGCTACGAATGACATAAGCCTCAGTAAAACTACACCGCTAGATAACCTCTCTTTTTTGACCAAAAAGTTGAGATAACACGTTGCCGTATATCGGAAACTTTTGTGACGCATTAAATTCTTTGTTAGATTCTTCATGTTCTTGATACCCTTTATCGACGAACATTAAGCCTGATCCACGGAATCGGGCTTTTTTTATTCCATTTCTTGTTTTTAATAGTCTGTATAAACCACTCATCGACTATCACCATTTTTATATTCTGTCGTCCAGTGAGGCAGAATAATTGTTACTTTCTTAATAAGGTATTGATAAAATTAAGAAATAAATTTCAAATAAAATATTATTTTCGTTCTATCAATATGTCCTTATAACTGATATTATAACTATAGTTATTATTAGTCAATAACTATAGTTGTTTTACTAAATATAACTTAAGTTATATATTTGTTATAAGTTAGCTGGTGCGATCATTATGGCTCTTAAAGACCGTTTAAAAGATTCAAGGATTAAAGCTAAAAAAACACAGGCAGAGGTTGCTGAAGCAGTAAAAATGTCTCAGCCTGCTTATCAAGCTTTAGAATCGGGGAAGAATTTAAAATCTGCTTTTCTTCCACTCATTGCACAGTTTTTAGGTGTAGATGCTTATTGGCTTACTACAGGAAACTCAGAAGACTCTTTTAGAGAAAGTGATGTATTTAGTCCTACTGTCGTGAATAACGATGCAGCAGACCAATATGTCTGGATCGAAGTAGTTGAAGCGAGTTTTTCTTGTGGTACAGGCGAATCAATCGAATTTCATTTTGATGCAATTAATGGGAAAATTCCTTTCCCCGCTTCATTCTTTAAAGAAAAACGTGTTGCTCAGGAATGCATGCGTATTATTAAAGCTAAGGGCGATAGTATGACCGATTACATCAAAGATGGAGATCTGGTCGGTATTGATATTTCTCAAACAGAAGTAATTGATGGTGAAATCTATGCCGTTTATTTTGCTGGTGAAGGCATGATTAAACAAATTTTTAAAGAGGCAGATGGCTCTTTAATTTTGCATAGTTTAAATGAAAAATTTAGGGACCGACGTGTCACCGAAGAGAACGGAAAAAACTTTAAGGTCATGGGGCGTCAGTTCTGGAGAGCAGGCTAATTTAGTTATTAAATATAGCTAAAATAATAATAAGACCTTTTTCATCACTTTCGTCTTTTTATAACTTTAATTATTTAACTTTCTTCTTGATATAAAAAAACCTATCTCCTTTAAAAGGGATAGGTTTTTTTGCTTTATTACCATGATTTTATCAACAATATGTATTTAAACGATAAAGTTGATTAAACCCAGCATAGAAGCTTTTTCCGTCTTGGTTTAACTCAATTTCTTCACCAGTTTGAAGCTGAATTTTCTTTCCAACCTCAACCCAACGATAACCATCAAGCGAGTTTTGCTTACGGACGTGAGGAACAATCCTCACATTAATTTCATTGCCATTTACGGCTGTGGCGATTTGCCACTCATTTACTATATTCACAATCATTCACTCATCACTGAGCTCATGTGATTTAACGGTATTTAATTAGAACGCTAGATTTAAGGTATGGACAATTCGTCTAGAATTTAATATTTAGCTTTATATAGGGTTATTTATAAGCTAATTGCTTTCCATGATTTCGTATCATGAAAAGTAGTACATCACAGAGCATAATATTTTGGATGCGGGGGTCGGATTTGAACCAACGACCTTCGGGTTATGAGCCCGACGAGCTACCAGACTGCTCCACCCCGCAATTGGAAGTAAGCTTTATACGCTTATATATTTTATAAAGCAAACTTTATTTTTTAATCGGTTGTAATTATTAAGAATTATCTTTTTATTAATTTTTCTTTTTATCCGTTCAAATTAAATAAGCCCCCTCAATTTCAATTTTAACACTCTAAATTGTTGTATTTATTTTAAACAGAACCCGTTATTCATAGACAACAATTGCCATGCTTGGGTAGCTTTTATACTATCTAGTCTCAACCCATCATTTATAGTTTATATGTCTGATCCTCAGCTCTCTCTTAGTGAATATCTCGGTACAGTGCAAGAAGTCATACGCCTGACTTTTGACGAGCCTGTATGGGTGAGAGCGGAAATTCGTAATTTAAATGTTAAAGGTGGACATTATTATTTAGAGCTTGCAGAAAAAGATGCTGACACCGACAAGGTCATTGCAAGCTGTAAAGCAACCATCTGGAAATTTTCAGCCAGTAAAATTGTTCTAAAGTTTGAACGTGAAACAGGTATTGAGTTAGCTAGTGATTTAAACGTTTTAATCAAAATTAGAGCGCGTTTCGATCCACAATATGGATTTTCAGTCAATATTGAAGAAATAGACTCAAGTTTTACACTTGGAGAAATTGCAAAACGTTATCAACAAATTGTAGAACGTTTAACTCAAGAAGGGTTAATACATAAGAACAAACTTCTCCCTACTCCTTTTGATATACAAAATGTATTAGTTATTGCTCCTCAAAATGCTGCGGGTTTAGGTGACTTTAAAAAGGATGCGGATGCTCTTGAGCGAAATAGGGTTTGTCATTTTGTTTATCAAAGTGCGACCTTTCAGGGAAATACGGCTGCCGTCAGTCTTATGGAGTCGTTGGCAACAGGTTTAAAACAATGGGCAAATAATTTTAACTTTCCACCCGACCTGATTGTAATTATTCGCGGGGGTGGCGCTGTAAATGACTTAGCTTACTTAAATGACTATGAGCTCGCCGCCCTCCTCTGTAAACGCAGCGTGCCGATTTGGGTCGGTATTGGACATGAAAAAGATCGTACTATCCTTGACGAGATTGCACATCGTTCGTTTGATACTCCAAGTAAAGTAATTGCGGGTATTCGCAACCATATTGTTGAACGTGTACAAGAAGCTGTGGACAACCTGCAAACAATCAAACTCTTGTCACAACATCAAATTACGACCTACCAAAGCAAGAGTGATCAATATCTACAACATATTAAATCCTCTGCCCAAGCTCAGCTTAATTCAGCTCACCAGTTCCTTGAGCAGATAAAGGAACGCATTCAATTTGTTTCACAGCAACAAGTTAAATTTTCTCTATCGCAAACTGAATCTCTTATGCGAGAAATTCTTTTGCAAAACCCGAAACAAATTCAAGCAAAAGGTTATGCAATTGTAAGATCAGAAGGCAAAGCAATTCGTTCCATTCACCAAATCACAAGCTCTACCATTACTGTTGATATGCAAGATGGAGCGATTAACGCTAATATTACCGAGGTAATTCCAAATGAATGATAAAGAACTGACTTTTAAAGAAGGTCATGACATTTTAAAGCGAAATGCCGAATTACTTGAATCTCAAGAAAGCCCGGATATTGATAATTTGATGAAGATTGTTGAAGAATCCATTGGTGCTTATAAAGCTTGCAAATCTCGCATTGAAGCAGTCCAGCAAGCTTTAGATGAAACTTTTAAAGAATAAATTTCCATAAAAAAAGCCCATTTCTACTTCTCATTGAAGAAATGGGCTTAGTGAACACCACTTAGTCCTGAAATACAAAAATGTGGATTAGGTCACATTTTTGCAGAAATATAGTCCCATAAGGACCCCTTGGTGTTCAAGATTTTAATTGTGTCTATACGTTAGTTTGCTTTTATTTTAAGCAACACTAAAACAGATGAAAAAATCAACTTTCCTTCGCCCCTCTATAATTCATCTTCATTAAACGGGCCAACTAATTTATAAATTTTTCCATCTTTTGGGTTTTCATAGAGTAAATCCATATTCGGTAGAATAATATCGTCATCAATTTCGATATGCTCTACACTTTTATACAGCTCTAATTTCTGATCATTCGCAGGCCTAACCTTTGCTAAAGCAATACTTTCTTGGTCAAACTGATCTTTAATAACAACTTTTAATCTCTTCATGAAAAAACTCCTGTATATTAAATTTTTTAATATAAATTAATTTGTTAGGTCTAAAATGAGCTAATCGCTGAATAGCCGATTGGCATGGCAAAAAAAGTTAAAATAAATGCAGCAATACGTTGTAAATTACGTTGATTTAACCAAGTGACTTTATTTGAGATTAATACTGTTCCAAACATAATCCATAAAAAAGCAATTGGGGTAATTAAAGATAAAAAGACAACAATGTGAATAAAATATAAATGAGGAACTTCCCACGCTGCATGTGGAAAAATTGCTGAAGCAAAAAGTAAAGCTTTCGGATTTAAAAGTGTCGCAAGAAATAAAGCTTTTGGCGTAATAAGCGGTCGGTCTAACTTAATATCTTCAGACGATGTCATCCAGAGTTTAAAAGCAAGATAGAGTATAAAGCCCGCACTCATCAGCTTTAATATGGCTGGAAGCCATGGAATGAAATGAGACACCGATTCAAGTAAAACACCCCATGAGGTAATTGCGATCAGGTAACCTATTACCTCTGCCGGAATCAACTTAAGAGAATGCTTTACCCCTGCTTGTATGCCAGCCGAGGCTAATAATGTATTTGTTGGTCCTGGAGTCAACAAAATAGTGACTACAAGTCCAATAAATAAAAATGACACCATAGGCAAAAACTCTATTGATTACGCTAGGCGAAATATGTCAAAAACAATCCTGTATTGTCGACAAAATCGTTGTAACAAGAAATATTACAAATATTTTTTATTTTTTAAAATCAAATCCTTAATAAAAAATGAACTCAAGCTTCACTATAAATTATTCAATTTTAAATTTGCAAAATACGTCACATAAATTTTAAAAAAAACCAAAGTAAGTTAAAAATAGACTTAATTTATCTATAAAAATGAAGTGGTTATTTTTGTATCTTTTTAGATGAATTCTCACGTTTTTCATCCCACAAAAAAGAAAAATTACAGAGCTTGAAATTATCAAATTGATCAATATATATACACATGAAAATCGTGATTTTACTGAATAGATGTATCGTTCCCATCAATTCATTGATCGCCGCTTTCATCGAATTAAATAGTTGATGGAGGATGCATGATGAATGCTTATGTACGCCCTCATCCCGATGGTTTTAAATCTTATTTAGGAAAGGATCAGAAAACCGGCCTCTATACAGTACGGGTTGGTTGGACAGTATATGAAACCAATGCCAATGGTTCTGTTTTGTATATTGTTAAAGAGGAAAGTAAGATTCCACTGGATGTAGAAAAGTTTAAAACTGACCGACCTAAAATCTATGATGCGCTTTTAAATGAAGTGCAATTTCAACGCAGAAAACAATTGGCTATTGATCTTCAAAAGTCCAATATTCCCTCTTATGATCGTAAAGCCTACAAAAAGCGCCGCGGCTTTACAGGTTCTTAATTTAATCCTCCCATAGTCAAGTCATACAGAAAAAGCACCCGTGGGTGCTTTTTCTTTATCGACCAGTTGCAATTAATACAAACAAGCTCAGTATTAAAGTGCTTAATGATCGTTTGCAGTGTACGTGGACTTCATGCTCAGCTCCGTGAGCGTACTGTTCTATGTTTTCCATTACGTGTGCCCTTAAAGTTCACACTAATAATTTGCCTAATTTTCATACATTAAAAAATTAGCCAAAAGTATTATATCCAAACAAATTTTATTTTTTGTTTTTAGGTATCTCTTCTTAAGGTTTTACTGTCTTTTTAGAATTTAGCTAACAAAGTACCTGTAACATTCTTATACGAGGTTAATCTCGTATTGAGCATTTGTAGATCTTTCATTTCAAAGTGCCCGATAGGAAAAATGATTTTATAAAATGAAAAAAGATAACAATATTCGGTTTTTTAATAATAGCCTTTCAAAAGGAGAATATTAAAATGAATAGCTCACAAGAACCAAATCAATCTCTGTTTAATCAATCATCTACTTCTATTCAAGCCTGCATTGAATGTATGTTTGCTTGTAAGCATTGTGCCTCTGCATGTTTACAAGAAGAGCATGTGCATATGATGCGTGAGTGTATCAAACACTGCTTAACCTGTGTAGAAACCTGTCAGTTATGCACATCTTTAGAATTAAGACATTCCGAACTTGCTGAACAAGCCATGCAGTTATGTGCTAATGCATGTCAACTATGTGCAGCTGAGTGTAGTAAACACGAACATGAGCATTGCCAGGTTTGTGCAAAAGCATGTTTAGCATGTGCTCAAGCTTGTCAGGCATATCGTGCTTAATTTTTAGACGTGCTTAGAAACCTACGGCCTATTACGTTCGTAGGTTTTTAAACTTTATAGAACAAAGAATTAAATTTTTAGATCAGATGAGTCATTACTTTTTTAGGCATAAAAAAAACCCGCATCTTGGGGAAAATGCAGGCTCTTAGATCTCCCACAACGACCATGAGTTCATTATTAAGCTTGAACTTTAAACCGTTAACTAAATGTACCCTTAATAAAAATAAATTGCAATACAGAATAGTCTGTATATTTGAAATATTTTATTATTTTTACATTACTTTTTCTTAAATAGTTTAAAAACATAAGCTATCCCACACTTAGAAATAACTTTTCATAGGCATTAAAAAAGCCCGTTTCACGGGCTTTTCTGCAACGTTGAGCACTCAAAAAATGTGTCTATCCATTTTTATTTGCTCTTTGCTAGCTGTTTATAAGGTCTTATCGTATCTTTTGCCCTGTCCCAAGTTTTCCCTGTGGATCGAGGAGATATTACGATTACCTTAAGTACATTTATAGCACATTATTTATTCATGGCTAGTGCTGTTCACGTTTTTTTACAAATGAATAAAATACTTCAAACCTTCATATTTCAAGGGTTTTCGATGCCATTTGGGTACTGGCGAGCCGTATCACAAATTGGATACCACTTCACTTGTGAATTGACAAATGCATGAGAGATGACTGGCGTCGATATTTCTTCATTAATGAGCCCTACCCTTAAACGCACCACATCAGGTTTATCTAAACGTTCACTCCAGACAGGTGAACCGCAGGTTTTACAGAACACTCTTTTTTTATTAGGCGATGCAAAATATGCTTGCAAAAGATTTTCACCCTGTACAATCTCTAAATCGCTTTTTTGTACTTGAGTGATGGCCGCAAAAGCAGCCCCTTGTGCTTTTTGGCATTGCTTACAATGACAGACCATCATGGGTTCTAATTCGGCATTAATACGAAGTTGAATCCCATTACAAAGACAAGAAGCTGTATAAGCCATGATTTTTCCTTTTTTATTTTTATAAGGTTTAACTTACCCCTACACCTTTTTCAATGTGGTCTAAAATCGCACACGAAGCCTGCTGGTCACCACAGCAATCATCAGCTGAAGCCTGCAAAATATTAACCATTTCCTGTAAATGAGCAATTTTTTGCTTTAATTCGGCAATGTGTTTTACGGTTAAAGCTTTCACCTCTGCACTATGCCGATCGGTATTTTTCCAAAGCGAAATAAGCTCTTTCATCTGTTCAGATGAAAAACCTAACTCTCTGGCATGTTTTAAAAAGTTTAAAGTTTTAAGGTCTGTTTCTGAATAAATGCGATAGCCAGAAGCAGAACGCTGAGCTGCTTCAAGTAAACCGATTTCTTCATAGTAGCGAATCATTTTCGCTGAAATACCCGAATGTTTGGATGCCTGACCGATATTCATCTCACACCTCAAATATTAAATTTGTTTTAAGACCTGCTGTCATGATCTTAAACCAAAAGTTGATTTTCAGCACGCTTACTCTACTGGCGCATGAAAGCGTTTTAAGCGTAACGCATTGCCTAAAACAAAGACCGAAGAAAGTGCCATCGCGCCTGCTGCAAACATAGGTGAAAGTAATACACCAAATGCTGGATATAGCGCACCTGCTGCAATTGGAATCAGGGCAACGTTATATACAAATGCCCAGAACAGATTTTGGCGTATGTTTCGCATGGTGGCTTTACTTAGTGCAATTGCATTCGGTACGCCTTTTAAACTACCTGACATCAACACCACATCGGCAGCTTCAATGGCAACATCTGTTCCTGTACCAATGGCTAAGCCCACGTCCGCTTGTGCCAAGGCTGGTGCGTCGTTAATACCATCACCAACAAAAGCTAAGCGACCATATTGTTTTTGCAGTTGGCGGACTGTATCCACTTTGCCCTCGGGTAAAACCTCTGCCACAACTTCGTCAATGTTCAGCTTTTTGGCAATTGCTTGCGCCGTATGACGGTTGTCTCCTGTAATCATGGCCACTTTGAGACCTAATTTATGTAAGGCCTCAATCGCAGCATAGGTTGTTTCTTTAATGGGGTCTGCCACGGCAATAATTGCCGCAAGTTGCTGGTCAATGGCAACATAGAGTGGTGTTTTGCCTTCTTCACCTAACTGAGCAGCAATCGCTTGAAATGAGCTGGTGTCTAAACCAAGTTGGTGCATATAACGGTCTGCGCCAATTTGTACTTTTTGGCCTGAAACTTCCGCTTCAATACCTGAACCTGTAATCGAGTTAAATGCTGTTACTGGTAATAAGTTTATGCCTTCACTTTCTGCTGCTTGAACAATCGCAAGGGCAATTGGATGTTCAGACTTGGCTTCGACTGAGGCAACTAAAGTCAGCACTTGGTTACGTTCAAAGCCAGATTGCACATTAAAGTCTGTCAGTGTCGGTTTGCCTTCGGTGAGCGTACCCGTTTTATCAACGGCAACGACCTGTGCTTCTTGTAAAAGCTGCAAAGCTTCACCTTTACGGAATAGAACTCCTAGCTCAGCACCACGTCCAGTACCGACCATAATAGAAGTTGGTGTTGCAAGCCCCATCGCACAAGGACACGCAATAATCAGTACCGCAACAGCATTCACCAAGCCAAAAGTCAGCGCAGGCTCTGGCCCAAAAATAAACCAAACCAAGAAAGTAATTGCAGCAATTAGCATGACAGCCGGTACAAACCACATAGTGACTTTATCAACCAACCCCTGAATCGGAAGTTTAGAACCTTGGGCCTGCTCAACCATGCGAATAATTTGTGAAAGTACAGACGAAGAACCAACGGCGGTTGCCCGAATGTTTAGAGTACCGTTTTGATTGACTGTACCCCCAACTACTTGTTGTCCTACTCTCTTTTCAACAGGAACAGGCTCACCCGTAATCATAGATTCATCAATATAGCTGTGCCCTTCAACCACCTCACCATCGACTGGCACACGCTCACCCGGACGGATTTCTACAATAGTTCCACTGACCACTTCGGCAACTGCAACTTCCACTATTTGTCCATCACGCTGAATGCGGGCAGTTTTTGGCTGCATTCCCACCAAATGTTGAATCGCTTGTGAAGTACGTCCTTTAGCTTTTGCTTCAAAATAACGTCCGAGTAAAATTAAACTGACAATTACAGCAGCCGCTTCAAAGTAAACATTGACCGTGCCTTGTGGTAATACCTGCGGCATAAAGGTTGCCACGACTGAGAAACTGTAGGCAGCTAAAGTTCCTACAGCGACCAGCGAGTTCATATCTGGTGCTAAACGCCATAAGGCTGGAATCCCTTTTTGGTAAAAACGGCGACCAGGAAAAACGAGCACTAATGTGGTTAAAACAAACTGTAAAAGCCAGCTATTGTATTGACCAATGGTGTGCATGACCCACATGTGAAAAGCTGGGATTAGATGTGAACCCATTTCCAAAATAAACACAGGTAAGGCCAACACAATCGAAATGATCAAATCTTTTTTAAGCTGATCTAACTCTGAAGCTTTTTTATCGAGTTGCTCATCTTGTTTTTTTTCAGCTGCTTTCGCGTCATAACCTGCTTTTTTAACAGCACGAATTAAGTCTTCAACATTGACTGATGCATCTGCTTGTACCCAAGCCTGCTCTGTTGCTAAGTTGACAGTTGCCTCTTGAACACCGTCTACTTTTTTGAGGGCTTTTTCAACACGTGCAACACAAGATGCACAGGTCATGCCCTCAATAGACAACTCCACTGGCGCAGCTTTTGGAACATCATAACCCGCACGTTCAACTGCTTTAACCAGTGCTTCACGCTGAATCGGTTGATTTGAATAAACAACGGCTTTTTCTGTTGCCAAATTAACATTGGCAATCTCTACATTTTCAACTTTCTTAAGTGCTTTTTCGACACGTCCTACACAGGATGCACAAGTCATGCCCTCAATTGAGAGTGTTTCACTATATGCTGGCAATTTTGTGGTTTTTGAGTCCATCAAACACCTCTGCAAATCTGCAAAATTTAATATTCTGTATTGAGCATACAGATTCCCATCATGGGAAGGTCAAGCATATTTTTTTAAAAATTTGGTCTTGACCTTACAATCATGACAAGGTTTAGACTCAGTGTTATCCAAACAAACATCTCATTCTTGATGGAGTATGAATATGAAACTACTTATTGAAAATATGACTTGTGGTGGCTGCGCACGTGGTGTGACAGCAACGATTCAGGACATCGATCCAAATGCAAAAGTAGATGTAGACTTAGCGAGCAAAATTGTGACTGTTGAAAGCAGTGAAAGCATCGATAAAATTACCGAAGCACTTGAAGAAGATGGTTTCCCAGCGAAAGTGCAATAGTCGATAAGGCCTAACGTTTAAAGTTAGGCCTTTATTTTTGAGCTTGTTGATATTGATTCAAATCTGAAATTTTTTAATTCGATAATCCAGTGCCGCCCGAGTTATTCCCAATAAACGTGCTGCTTCAGACACGTTATGATTAGCTTTTTTTAAAGCCGTTAAAATTAACTGCTTCTCATGTTCTTCTAAATTAAACTCTGCCTTTAATAATTGCTCAAAGTCAGTTTCAACAGCTACAGCCTGCTCAGGGTCATGCTTGATCTGTGGGAAAATGGCATTTAACTTAATCAGCTGCTGATCATCCGTTAATAAAACAGCCCTTTCTAATAAGTTTTCCAACTCACGAATATTTCCCGGCCATTCATATTGCTGCATAAAAACTTTGGTCTTTTCACTTACACCCTGAATGGTTTTGCCGTACATTTTTTCAAAGCGATGAAGAAAGTGTTCAACCAATAAAGGAATATCTTCACGGCGCTCTCGCAAAGGCGGGATCTGCACTGGGAAAATATTTAAGCGATAATATAAATCTGCGCGAAATCGCCCTGTTTTTACAGCCTGCTCAAGATCTTCATTGGTTGCTGTAATTACACGGACATCTAAAATACGTGTCTGTGAATCTCCTACTCGCTCAAATTCACCTTCCTGCAAAATGCGTAATAGTGCTGCTTGTGCACGAGGAGAAAGCTCAATCACTTCATCTAAAAAAATCGTACCACCATTGGCTCGTTCAAACTTCCCCAAGCGAGATTGATGCGCTCCTGTATAAGCCCCTTTTTCTACCCCAAATAACTCAGACTCAATTAACTCTGGTGGAATCGCTGCACAGTTTACTGCAATAAAAGGTTGCTCTTTTCTTTGGCTATTTTCATGAACTCCTCGAGCAAAAGCTTCTTTACCAACGCCGGTTTCGCCTTGTAGCAAAATAGAAACTTTCGAACCTGCTGCTTTTGTTAATAATGCACAGACCTGTTTATAAGATGCTGACTTACCCACAGAACTAAATAATTGGTAATCGGCTTCACTGTCGCTATAAATTGATTTTTTAAGTTCAAAAAGTTCAGCCTGCAACGCAATCAGTTCTTTTTCCATGGGTTCGGGAGACATGAACTGAATCAGTTCATCAGCATTTTCCCACTCTTCTAAAGGCTTACCAATAATACGGCAATGCTCATCGCCGCAAGCTTTACACTCTATTTCTTGATAAATAATGGTCATGCCCGTCGCAAAACTACTGTAGCCGCACGCATAACCCAGAAGCATCCAGCACGCAGGTTCATCACTTGGGCCAAAATGCTCTAAATGCACATCGGCTTCAAAAGAATTGAGCCAATTTAAATCGGCATAAAACTGTTTTTTATCGTGGCTTAAATTGAGCTGGTTGGCCTGTACTTGCACCATTCCACGAATGGCGTGCATTTGTGGACCCGCCATAAAAGCATCGTGTTCATTTAAATCGGGACGCATTTTTGTAGTAACTTCTGCATCTTTTAACCCAGCTTGATAACCTAAACGAATAAAAAAACGCTTGGTCCGTTCAAGCCCAATCATGTGCGCTAAGTCTTTACGCAAATATCCCATAATGCTGGTGTGTAAAAGCAGCATCCGATATTCATCAAACCAGATTTGGCCGTGGGCAGTATCAAAGTGCAATTTAGACAGCAAATCGTGAATTTCTTGCGGATGATCTGCGTATCGTCCCGTTGTATCGTATTTTACTCGAGCCATGAGTGATCTGTTTTAATCCATTAAACACATTTGGGTTTTATCTCATCTTATCGAAGAACCAGATAAATGTCCTAGTATCTTAAAGACATAACTTCATACTAAAAAAGTATTTCTAAATCTCTCCATTTAAAGCCTCAAACAATCTAAAAAGAAATTTTTACGACCCTATTCATCAAATCATGAATATATCTATTTCACCATTCAAAAAAATTCATGAAATGGTGAATTTAAAAAATTCCTCATTTTCCATAAAAAACTTAATCATCTGTTTTTAATAACAAAAATAAAGTTGGCATAGCTTTTGTAAAGCTAGTAGCGAGAGCAAGGAGCATTCATCAATTTCAAGACCATGTCTTGATGGAGTACAGCATGACGCAACCTCAAGTCGAAGCATTAACCAAATATATTCGGATCACTGGCGACTTAAACGCAGAGTTTATCGAATTCGATTTTGCCATTCACGACCCAAGTCTATTTGTGGAACTGGTTTTGCCTAAACATGCATTTAATGATTTTTGTAAAACCAATCAAGTGGTTGAAATGACCCAAGAGCAGCAAGCTTTTAACGATGCTCAGGAAGAAAAATGGCGCTATGGCACTGAAGCAACCTTAGTCGGCACGCAACGTAATAGCAACGATCACGATGATCAAATGTAAAAAATATAAGGAGATAAAGCCATGACTTTAGAAATCAAAACGTCAAATGTCGAACCTATCCGCCAGAACTACGCCTATATCGAAAGACGATTTGGTAGTAAGCCAGCTACTCGATATCAAGAAGTAAGTTTCGATGTACAGGCAGAAACTAACTTTCACTATCGTCCTTTGTGGAAACCTGAAAAGACTTTAAATGACAAAACCCATACTGCCCTGCAAATGCAAGATTGGTATGCATTCAAAGATCCACGTCAATTCTATTATGGAACTTATGTTCAGCACCGTGCGCGGTTACAAGACACCGCCGAAAGTAATTTTGCTTTTTTTGAAAAACGTCAGCTTGCAGAACATTTGTCTGATGAAGTCAAAGCTAAGGTCATTGAGTACCTATTGCCATTTCGCCACGTTGAACAAACTGCAAACTTACACATGATGTCTGGCAGTGCCTATGGTTATGGCACCGTGCTTACCCAAGCTTGTATTTATGCCGCGATGGATCATTTAGGAATTGCGCAGTACATCTCACGGATTGGTTTAGCTTTAGATGGTAATAGCGGCAATTCATTACAACAGGCAAAACAGGCTTGGATGCAACATCCGGCATGGCAAGGTTTACGCCGTCTGTGTGAAGAAAGCCTCACCGAGCAGGACTACTTCAAACTTTTCTTATTACAGAACCTTGTGATGGACGGCTTTGTGACAGAGCTTGTCTATCAACAGTTTGATCAGTGGTTAGTCACTCAAAATGCTCGTGACTTAGCCATGCTGACTGAGTTTATGAAAGACACTTTAGGTGATTTACGTAAGTGGTCAGACACCGTCATTAAAACTGCCGCAGCAGAATCCGATCATAACAAACAGCTATTAAATGAATGGTTCACTGAGTCTCTAGCTCAAGTGAAAGTAGCCTTTACACCTTGGGCAACAGCAGCCTTAACAGTAGAGGCAGTTGATCAAGCAGAACAAGCTGTTATTGAACGTGCAAAAAAACTCGGCCTACAGCCACTTACAAATGCTTAAGGAGAAGCAACATGTCTAAAGTCTATCTCGCATTACAAGACAACGATACTTCACGCTACATCATTGAGGCGATTGAAGAAGATAACCCTGAAGCGTTAATTCAATATTTACCCGCCATGATCCGAATTGAAAGTGAAACTGATTTGGTGATTAAAGCCGAAACCGTATCTGAAAAACTAGGCCAAGATTGGGACATCCAATCGTTACAACTCAACATGATTACGCTGGGCGGCAACGTCGAAGAAGATGACGAAACTTTCCGCCTTCACTGGAATTAATCACAACATAGACGTTGTTTAACAAAGATTTAAGGATGATCAATCATGACAACTCAAGCGAAAGAAACCAGCAAAAAATTAAATGCGAAAGATCGTTACCGCGCATTAACTCGTGATCTGGACTGGGACTTTTCCTATGCTGACCGTAAAGAGGCCTTCCCTTATGAAGAGTTTGAAGGCATCAAAATTACGGACTGGTCTAAATGGGAAGATCCATTCCGTTTAACTATGGATGCTTACTGGAAATATCAGGCAGAAAAAGAGAAAAAACTTTATGCGATTTTTGATGCCTTTGCTCAAAACAACGGTCAGATGAATGTCAGCAATGAACGCTACTTAAATGCGATCAAACTCTTTTTAACAGCGGTGACCCCACTTGAATATCAGGCTTATCAAGGCTATGCCCATGTAGGCCGCCAATTTAGTGGTATTGGAGCACGTATTGCTTCTCAGATGCAGTCGATTGATGAGCTGCGTCATGTACAGACTCAAATTCATGCCATGAGCCATTACAACAAGTTCTTTGATGGTTTTCAGGACTGGGCACATATGCATGACCGCGTTTGGTATTTGTCTGTGCCTAAATCATTTTTTGAAGATGCCCGTTCTGCTGGCCCTTTCGAGTTTTTATTAGCCATTAGTTTTGCTTTTGAATATGTACTTACCAATTTGCTGTTTGTGCCTTTTATGTCAGGTGCAGCTTATAACGGCGATATGGCAACCGTAACCTTTGGTTTTAGTGCGCAGTCAGATGAAGCTCGCCACATGACGCTTGGTCTTGAAATCGTGAAATTCTTGCTCGAACAACATGAAGACAACGTACCTATTGTTCAGGAATGGATTGATAAATGGTTCTGGCGTGGGACGCGTTTGCTTTCAATTGTAGGCATGATGATGGATTACATGCTGCCAAACAAAGTGATGTCTTGGAAAGAAGCTTGGGAAGTTTATTTTGAACAGGCAGGCGGTGCGCTATTTAAAGATTTAAGCCGTTATGGCATTCGTATGCCGAAATATAGTGATGTCATTGTGAAAGAAAAAGAGCATGTCTCACATCAGGCATGGTGGATTTTCTATAACTTTGGTCATGCTGCTGGTTTCCATACATGGATTCCAACCGATGAAGAAATGGATTGGTTATCGGCTAAATATCCAGACACTTTCGATAAATACTACCGTCCAAAATGGGAGTTGGCTCGCAAAATGGAAGCCGAAGGTAAACGCTTCTATAGCGCAGGTTTACCACAGCTTTGTCAGGTTTGTCAGATTCCAATGACCTTTACTGAAATGGGTGATGACCCGACTCAGTTTAGTTATCGCCATAGCATTTACCAAGGCGAACGCTACCACACCTGTTCAGATGGCTGTCATGACATTTTCGAGCGCGAGCCTGAGAAATATATACAAGCATGGCTACCTGTAAATCAAATTTTGCAAGGCAACTGTGGTGGCGGTGACCTCGAAACTATGCTCCGCGATTATTACCGCATGAATGTCGGTGCCGACAATCTGGATATTGAAGGTTCCCCAGACCAACAGCGCTGGAAAAAATGGAAAGGCAACGCAGCTTAAGCACAAGGAATTGTTCAGGCAGTGATCAAGCTGCCTGATCGGAAATAAGGAGATTGAACATGACTGTTCGCGCGATACACAACAACTATCAATTTGAACCACTTGATCTGCAAAAAAATTATGGCGATCAATTCTTACTTTACGTGGGTTGGGATCATCACACACTTTTTTGCTCGGCACATGCCATGCTTGCCTCACCTCAACAGACTTTTGGACAGTTGATTGAGCAACAAATTACAGGTGGTTTTGCCCAACATCCAGATTTTGCCAAAATTGATTGGTCAAAAGTGCAATACATCTTAGATGATCAAACAATCAATCCAGAGAGTACTCAAAGCTTGGCAGAGCTTGGTTTTGGTCATAAGTCATTACTTCGTTTCGTTACGCCAGAATTAAATGGCTATAACGACAGCTACGTTTAATTCGGAGGTGTGTCATGAGTTATCAAGTCACCATTGAACCGATCGGAACAACGATTGAAGTAGAAGAAGACCAAACCATTTTAGATGCCGCTTTACGTCAAGGCGTTTGGTTACCCTTTGCCTGTGGTCATGGCACTTGCGGGACATGTAAGGTTCAAGTCACCGACGGTTTTTACGATGTTGGTGAAGCTTCACCATTTGCGCTCATGGATATCGAACGCGATGAAAATAAGGTGCTTGCCTGCTGCTGCAAACCACAATCCGACATGGTCATTGAAGCCGATGTCGATGAAGACCCAGATTTCTTAGGCCATTTGGTTCAAGACTATCAAGCGACAGTCATTGAAATAAAAGACCTGTCACCAACCATTAAAGGAATCCGACTACAACTAAATCGCTCAATCGAGTTCCAAGCTGGCCAATATATCAATGTCCAGTTCCCAAACATTGAAGGAACTCGAGCGTTTTCAATTGCCAACTCACCAAGTGAAGTGGGCATTGTTGAACTGCATATTCGTAAAGTTGAAGGCGGTGCAGCGACGACTTATGTACATGAACAGCTTTCCACAGGTGATCAGCTTGATATTTCAGGCCCTTATGGTCAATTTTTCGTACGCAAGTCAGATGATCAAAATGCTATTTTCATTGCAGGAGGTTCCGGTCTTTCAAGTCCACAATCGATGATTTTAGATTTGCTTGAGTCTGGAGATAGTCGCACCATTTACCTCTTCCAAGGAGCACGAGACTTGGCAGAGCTATACAACCGAGAATTGTTTGAACAACTCGTGAAAGACTATCCGAACTTCCGCTATATCCCTGCTCTCAATGCACCAAAAGCAGAAGACCAATGGAATGGATTTACCGGATTTGTGCACGAGGCTGTTGCCGATTACTTTGAAAATCGATGTGGTGGACACAAAGCGTATTTGTGCGGTCCTCCAATCATGATCGACTCGGCAATTTCAACACTCATGCAAAGTCGCTTATTCGAACGGGACATTCATACTGAACGGTTCTTAAGTGCAGCCGATGGTGCTGCTGGACAATCGCGTTCGGCTTTATTCAAACATATTTAAAGATAAACCTTTAAGCACTCCGCTTTTTCAAATGAGCTTTGTATTTGTAATTTAGAAAGCAAATACAAGGCTCACAGGAGTTCTGCATTCCAAATTTATAGGTTAAACAGACTCAAATTTTAAAGACCGTTAAGGAATAACGTTTTTTTAGTGACAAGCCAAACAACACAGAATAGGACATTCTATGAATAACAAAATTGCTGCAATCATATGTGGTGTAATCAGCGCCCTTTACCTTCCCTCTGCATTTGCAACAGAAAATGGCTCAGATTCTTTTGCATTAGGTGCCGAAGGTATGATGGCGGGTGCTTTACCACCTGCTGGGATCTATCTACTCAGTTATTATCAAAATTACCACGCATCAGAGTTTCAAAATGGTCCCGATCAGTTCCATGTTGATGTCAATGCCGTGGTTCCACGGTTGGTCTGGATGACCGATCAAAAAATTCTGGATGGACAACTGGGGTTTTATGCAGCCCAGCCATTGGTTGATCTACGGCTTAAAGTAAATGGGATGGCTGACTCAAACCAAGGTCTCGGCGACTTGATTTTGGGTGGTATGCTCGGCTGGCATCAAGGAAATCATCACTGGATTGCAGCCCTCGAAACCGTACTGGGAACAGGTGAATATGACACTCCAAGTACGACACATCTAGTTGAAGCCAATCTCGGGAAAAACTATCACACCATTCGACCGATTATTGCCTATAGTTATGCCAACGCGGCAGGCTTAGATCTTTCAACTAAACTGTCTTATAGCTGGAATACACGTAACGACGCAACCGACTACCAGTCTGGACAATACATTGCGGGTGACTATAGCTTAGGCTACCGCATTAATCCCAAACTCAAAGTGGCACTTGAAGGCTATGCTTTTAAACAAACCACAGATGACAAAGTAAATGGAAATGATATTGGTTTTAAAGGACAGGCTTTTGCAATTGGTCCAGGCATTCAATATGCCGATAAAAACTGGTCTATTGAAGCCAAATTTTTAAAAGAAACCGAAGTCGAATATCGTCCCGAAGGCCACACCAGCTGGCTAAAACTGATTTGGGCTTTTTAAAACACATCAACGCATAGCTTCAGCTTTTGAGGCTATGCACTTCCCTTATTTAAAAATCGATACCATTTGAATCATCTATCGGGTTCTGATCAAGTGTAAAAACAGTTCGTTGATAAGGTATCTCTTCCAAGTCATAAACCTGATAAATACAGTCGAACAATGATTGTAAGTCTTCACTTCTGTCCATTGCCCGTGCAGTAATAAAAATTGGGCTGACCGCGCCGTTATCTAAAATCGGAATATAGTTTAAGTGTGGAAATCGAATGGTATCGGCACTTGCTGGAATAATGCAGATCCCTTCTCCCGCTGCGACTAAGCCCAAAGCCAATTGAATTTCCCGTATCTCATGCATATTTTTGGGAACCAAACTATGTTCGGCAAAAATATTCAAAAGCTGGGTTGAGAAGTTCGGTTTTGGCGAGGTGGGATACATAAACATCTTTTCATCAATCAAATCGGCCAGATATACCCCTTCTGTGCGCTGTGCAATTGGATGACTGGTATGCGCGGCAACGACCAAACGCTCTTTACGTAAAAGAATTCGCCTCACGGCGGGATCACTAATTCTTAAACGCCCAAACCCGACATCAATACGGCCTTCTTTTAAGGCCTGTAACTGTTCGGTTGTACTTAATTCCATGAGCTGAATATTCAGATGAGGCTGCTGCTGACGAAATAAATAAATGATTCGAGGCAGCAACCCATAAAGTAAAGACCCGACAAAACCAATGGTCATGCTTCTTTCGATGAGACCAATACGCTTGGTCATACTTTTTATTTCTTCAGCATTCGACAAAAGTTTAACAGCGTGCTGATAAAAGAAATGCCCTGCTGGTGTGGTCTGTAAAGGGCGGCTTCCTCGCTCAAAGAGTTGAATTCCAAGCTCACTTTCCAAATTTTGGATTTGCCGACTCAAAGGCGGTTGAGCAATAAATAATTTTTCGGCTGCCTTGGTGAAGCTCTGTTCTTCTACAACAGCCACAAAATACCGTAAATGTCTTAGTTCCATCAGGTTTCCATACCTTTAAGATATATTAAAATGCAAATTCAGTCTTAGACACAGTTTAACCATTCTTTTAAGGTATATACAAGCAATAACCCGATGAAGTTATAGATCACTTGTATAGCACCGATTGAAATCATACTGGCCAACATTCGATCTATCTTTATCCATTCGCGGTTAAACACCCGACGCGTTTATACGCTTCATTGACATATTAGGATATCAAGACCTTTTAAATCGTAGCGAAGGTCTTGATGACTTCCACCCTTTGGAAAGTCGGAGAACGGACATGCCACGTATTCCTGTAATCAATACCAGCCATCTTGACCGTATTGATGAATTACTTGTAGACAATATCGATACAGGTGAATTTAAACTTCACCGCTCAGTTTTTACTGATGAAGCCTTATTTGACCTCGAAATGAAATACATCTTCGAAGGTAACTGGGTTTACTTGGCACACGAAAGCCAAATTCCAAATAATAATGACTACTACACGACTTATATTGGTCGTCAGCCGATTATCATTGCCCGTAACCGTAACGGTGAACTTAATGCCATGATCAATGCATGTTCACACCGCGGAGCACAACTTTGCCGTTACAAGCGTGGTAACAAAGCAACGTATACTTGCCCTTTCCACGGTTGGACTTTTAATAACTCAGGTAAATTGCTCAAAGTAAAAGACCCAACTGACGCAGGTTACTCTGACTGCTTTAACCAAGACGGCTCACACGACCTTAAAAAGGTAGCTCGTTTTGAGAGCTACAAAGGCTTCTTATTTGGTAGCTTAAATCCCGATGTTCCTTCGCTTGAAGAATTTTTGGGTGAAACCACCAAAATCATCGACATGATTGTTGACCAGTCTGAACATGGTTTGGAAGTTTTACGTGGTTCATCGACCTATACATACGAAGGCAACTGGAAACTCACTGCTGAAAATGGCGCCGATGGTTATCACGTTTCTGCTGTTCACTGGAATTACGCAGCAACAACTCAACACCGTAAAGAAACTCAAGCTGCCGATAACATCCGCGCGATGAGTGCAGGTTCTTGGGGTAAACAAGGCGGTGGCTCGTATGGCTTTGAAAATGGTCACATGTTGCTTTGGACACAATGGGCAAACCCAGAAGACCGTCCTAACTTCCCAAAAGCAGACGAATACACCGAAAAATACGGTGAAGCGATGTCGAAATGGATGATTGAGCGTTCACGTAATCTTTGTCTGTATCCAAATGTTTATTTGATGGATCAATTCGGTTCGCAAATTCGTGTACTTCGCCCACTTTCAGTTAATCGAACTGAAGTCACCATTTACTGTATCGCGCCTAAAGGTGAAGCACCTGAAGCTCGTGCACGCCGTATCCGTCAATATGAGGATTTCTTTAATGCTTCAGGCATGGCAACACCAGACGATTTAGAAGAGTTCCGTGCTTGTCAGGCAGGCTACGCAGGTATTGCACTTGAATGGAATGACATGTGCCGTGGTTCAAAACACTGGATTTATGGACCAGATGATGCAGCAAACGAAATCGGTTTAAAACCGATGTTAAGTGGGATTAAAACTGAAGATGAAGGACTGTATCTGGCCCAGCATCAATATTGGTTAAAAACCATGAAACACGCGATTGCTACAGAGAAAGAAATTGCTGATCAGGGAGAAACAGCATGAGTACTCAAGACAAAGCAACTTTAGAAAATATTGCTCAGTTTCTTTATCGTGAAGCTCGCTTTTTAGATGATGAACAATGGGATGACTGGCTTGAATGCTATGCGCCAGAAGCTTCTTTCTGGATGCCAGCTTGGGATGACGACGATAGATTAACTGAAGATCCGCAATCTGAAATTTCACTTATTTATTATCCAGACCGTCAAGGATTAGAAGATCGAGTGTTCCGTATTAAAACCGAACGCTCATCTGCAACCATGCCGGACACACGCACAAGCCACAATATTGCCAACGTTGAAGTTCTCGATCGCGACGGAGACAAAGTTACTGTTCGCTTTAACTGGAATACCTTGAGTTTCCGTTACAAGACAAATTACAGCTATTTCGGTATGTCACGTTATGTGATCGATTTTTCAGGTGATCAACCAAAAATCTTGAGCAAGTATGTCGTTTTGAAAAATGACTACATCAATCAAGTCATTGATATTTATCACCTCTAAGACATACCCCCTCAGCTAAACGGACTGTTGGCTGAGGGTAAAAGTTTCAAATATTTTGTAGGATACATGCCATGTCAAACCACAATGTTGCACTTCAATTTGAAGATGGTGTTACACGTTTTATTAACGTAGCTCAAGGCGAAACCCTATCTGACGCAGCCTATCGCCAAAAAATTAATATTCCTTTGGATTGCCGTGATGGTGCATGTGGAACTTGCCGCGCATTTTGCGAGTCAGGTCATTATGACATGCCAGAAGAAAGCTATATTGAAGATGCGTTAACACCAGAAGAAGCTGAGCAAGGTTATATTCTTGCTTGCCAATGTCGCCCAACTTCCGATGCCGTATTCCAGATTCAAGCCTCATCAGATGTCTGCAAAACAGAAATTCATAGCTTCCAAGGTACTTTAGCCCGTGTTGAAAACTTATCAGACTCAACCATCACATTTGATATTCAACTTGATGAAGGACAACCGGATATTCATTTCCTTGCAGGTCAGTATGTGAATGTTGCAATTCCAGAAACTGGCGAAACACGTTCATATTCATTTAGCTCAAAACCAGGCAACCGCTTAACGGGCTTTGTGGTACGTAACGTACCGAATGGCAAAATGAGTGAATTCTTAAGCAAGAATGCCAAAGCTGGTGACAAAATGACTTTTACTGGTCCATTCGGTAGCTTCTATTTACGTAATGTAGTACGTCCAGTGCTTATGCTGGCAGGCGGTACTGGCATTGCCCCATTTATGTCGATGTTACAAGTGCTTGAAGAAAAAGGCTCCGAACAACCTGTTCGTTTAGTCTTTGGTGTAACCAATGACTTTGATTTAGTTGCTCTAGAAAAACTCAATGAGTTGCAGGCGAAATTTCCATGGTTTGAATACCGCACTGTAGTTGCAAGCCCTGAGAGTAACCATGAACGCAAAGGCTATGTGACTGGTCATATTGAAAGTGAATGGTTAAACGGGGGCGACGTCGATGTTTATCTATGTGGCCCAGTGCCAATGGTAGAGGCGGTACGTAGTTGGTTAGAAACTGAAAATATCAAACCAGCTAATTTCTTGTTTGAAAAATTCTCTGCGAATTAACATGTGGAGAAATTATCTATGTCAAACCGTCAAAGATTTACCGATAAAGTTGTGATTGTTACGGGTAGTGCCCAAGGAATTGGTCGCGGCGTGGCATTACAAGTCGCGGCTGAGGGCGGGCAAGTCATCATGGCTGACCGCTCTGAATATGTTGAAGAGGTACTCACAGAAATTCAGCGTGCAGGTGGTGAAGCTGTCACGATTAATGCTGACCTAGAAACCTATGCAAGCGCGCAAGCTGTTGTTGCAAAAGCTATTGAACACTATGGTCGGGTCGATGTCCTGATTAATAATGTAGGTGGCGCGATCTGGATGAAACCTTTTGAAGAGTTTTCCGAAGAAGAAATCATCAAGGAAGTGAATCGCTCATTGTTTCCAACTTTATGGTGCTGCCGCGCTGTGCTACCCGCCATGATTAAGCAACAATCGGGTGTGATTGTAAATGTATCTTCCATTGCCACCCGTGGCATTAACCGTATTCCATACTCCGCATCTAAAGGCGGGGTAAATGCCCTAACAGCATCGCTTGCTTTTGAACATGCTAAAGACGGGATTCGAGTCAATGCTGTTGCGACTGGTGGAACCGAAGCGCCACCTCGCAAAGTACCACGTAACACCAATCCGTTAAGTCAAAATGAAAAAGACTGGATGCAACAAGTAGTTGATCAAACAAAAGATCGAACATTTATGGGCCGTTATGGCACAATTCAAGAACAAGTCAATGCAATTTTATTTCTTGCATCAGACGAAGCATCGTATATAACAGGGTCGATCATTCCGGTCGGAGGTGGAGATCAGGGTTAACCCTGATCTTTTTATATATTTGGATAAATAACATGATTTGCATGGAGGCAATCAGACATGGCAACCCTGTTCAAGACATTAAAAAATGACTGGTCCATATCAGCAACAGTTGCGGGCTTTCTTGCAGTTTTAATTTCTTACTCAGGCCCACTGATTATTTTTTTCCAAGCTGCTCAGCGTGCCCATGTGTCCACAGATATGATGGTGTCATGGATTTGGGGAATTTCAATCGGCGCTGCCGTTTCAGGTATTTATCTTTCGATTAAATATAAAACTCCTGTGATTACCGCGTGGTCCGCACCGGGTACCGCCCTGTTAGTTACCCTATTTCCAAACATCTCATTGAATGAAGCAGTAGCCGCCTATATTACTTCTGCCATCGTTATTTTCTTAATTGGTATTACAGGTTACTTCGACAAATTATTGAAGTGGATTCCGCAAGACGTTGCTGCGGGCATGATGGCAGGTATTCTTTTTCAGTTTGGTATTAGCCTATTTACCGCATCTGATAGCATGCCTTTGATTGTCTTTAGTATGCTCATTGTCTTTTTAATTGCCAAACGTTTAATGCCTCGCTACACCATGATTTGGGTGTTAGCTGCTGGAGTTTTATTAAGCCTCATTTTAGGCAAAATGAATCCGGTTGATGTGAGTTTTAATTTAGCAATCCCCCAGTGGATTAGCCCGGAATGGTCTTGGAACTCAACACTCAACCTCGCCGTTCCTCTTATTTTAGTCAGTCTAACTGGCCAATTTTTACCGGGTATGGCGATTATGAAACTTAGCGGTTATGACACGCCAGCCAAATCCATTATTACGGCCACCAGTATTGCCTCGTTAGCCGTTGCCTGTGTCGGTGGTATTACCATTGTGCTTGCCTCAATTACCGCTGCTTTATGTATGGGTAAAGATGCACATGAACTGAAAGAAAAACGCTATATCGCAGGGATTGCCAACGGAATTTTTTATATTTTAGGAGGCTTATTTGCTGGCAGTATTGTCATGCTATTTAGTTTACTTCCTAAAGAGTTGGTGGCAGCACTGGCAGGTTTAGCTTTGCTTGGTGCAATTGCTACCAATATTTCTGTTGCCATGAAAAATGATGGTCAACGTGATGCTGCACTTATTACCTTTTTAGCTAGCGCATCAGGTATGCATTTTCTTGGATTAAGCTCAGTTTTCTGGGGTATTTGTATTGGTGTAATCGCCCATTTCATTCTTACCCCACGCTCAACTCCAGCCGCAAATTAAATTTTTATCTAAGTGCCCACCACTAAAATAAAGCTTCAAACGCCAAATCAGGATGCAAATAATTCGCTATCCCTGTTTTGGCATTTTTTATTTAATATAAATTCAATTTCATTTTTAAGACGAGTTTCTAAAATAATAGACTTTATATGTTTTATTTATTTCCACTTTAATTCCTAATATAAATTTAGCTATATTTCTAGCTGTGATTCTCAGCAATAAAATCTATAAAAAGATATCTATAAAATCCTTAAAATTCTCACAATACAATATTCAACCCTATTTTAAACATAACAAAATCAACAACTAAAATTATTAAAATAAATTATAATTTTCAATACCTTAACCCAATAAAAAGACAATACCTTAAAGACATAAAGATATATCAATTAGGTTTTTGACTCTATTCCAATAACAAAATAGTTTATTAAAAAATAACGCGATGCTTCACAAATTGGAGGTGAAGAAAATGGATACAAGCAAGGTTAATATTAATGATTTAATTGATAAAGCCCGTTTTACATCTTTTCATTGGAAAGTTTTAATCTGGTGCTTACTTATTATTATTTTTGATGGATATGATTTAGTTATTTATGGGGTTGCTCTTCCTCTATTAATGCAGCAATGGTCGTTAACTGCGGTAGAAGCAGGCCTGCTCGCCAGTGCTGCACTATTCGGGATGATGTTTGGTGCCATGATTTTCGGCACACTTTCAGACAAACTTGGACGTAAAAAAACCATCCTGATTTGTGTCACCTTATTTAGCGGATTTACCTTTATAGGTGCCTTTGCCAAAGGACCAACTGAGTTTGCTATTTTGCGCTTTATTGCAGGTCTTGGGATTGGTGGCGTTATGCCAAACGTTGTGGCACTTATGACCGAATACGCACCTAAAAAAATCCGCAGTACATTGGTCGCAATTATGTTTAGTGGCTATGCAATTGGTGGCATGACATCTGCGCTACTCGGTGCATGGCTCGTAAAAGATATGGGCTGGCAAATCATGTTTTTAATTGCGGGTATTCCCTTGTTACTGCTCCCACTCATTTGGAAATTTTTGCCAGAGTCTCTCGCCTTTTTAGTGAAATCAAATCATAGCGAACAGGCAAAAAATATAGTGAGTAAAATTGCACCTCAAACTCAAGTCAATGCCAATACTCAACTGGTGTTAAATGAAAGTACAACAACAGATGCACCTGTCCGTGCACTTTTCCAACAAGGCCGTACCTTCAGCACGTTTATGTTCTGGATTGCTTTCTTTATGTGCTTACTCATGGTGTATGCCTTAGGAAGCTGGTTACCTAAACTCATGCTGCAAGCGGGCTACTCACTAGGTGCAAGCATGTTGTTCCTCTTTGCACTCAATATTGGCGGTATGGTCGGTGCAATTGGTGGTGGTGCTTTAGCAGACAGATTCCATTTAAAACCTGTCATTACCATTATGTTTATTGTGGGATCAGCAGCTTTAATTCTGCTTGGCATTAATAGTCCACAATTTATTTTGTATAGCCTGATTGCGATTGCCGGCGCTGCCACAATTGGCTCACAAATCTTACTCTACACTTTCGTTGCGCAGTTCTATCCGACGGCACTTCGTTCAACTGGTATGGGCTGGGCATCGGGAATTGGCCGTATAGGCGCGATTATCGGACCAGTTTTAACAGGTGCTTTGCTTTCATTTGAGCTTCCTCACCAAATGAATTTCTTGGCGATTGCAATTCCGGGTGTGATTGCTGCACTTGCAATATTTATGGTCAATCTAAAAGCCTCTGTTGCTGCACAAACGCCATCAACTTTTAACCCTCAAAACACGCTTACCCAGCAGTAAACATAAATGCGCCGAGGACTGGCGCATCTTTTTGGAAATGGATTATGGAATTTTTACACCGTTTTAAACCATGTAATTTAGCAATAACTACATTATTCGGTTTATTAACTAGCTCAAGTTTATGGGCAGCAGACACCACTCAACAAAGCGAAGATGAATGGAAGTTCACGCTAAAAAATGCCTATATCAATCGTGATTTTGATAATGACGCCCTTAAAGATACCGGTAGTTGGTCTCAGGCAGCCTCATTATTTTATAAATCGAAAATGCATGACACCCCTCTGCAAATTGCAGACAAGCCAATTACGATTGGTGCCGATGCTTCTGTTCAATACGCCGTGCGCTTGAGTTCAGACAAACATGTTGCGGACACGGTCTTACCTTTTAATAAGGAAACGCAATCTCAAGCATCTGACTTTTTAAAATACGGCGCAACTTTAAAACTAGGCTACGACAAAACCCTTTTAAGTGTCGGTGAACTCTGGTTAGACTTACCAGTAACGGCTGTGGATGCCAGCCGACAATTACTTGCCTCTTATTGGGGAACCAATCTTAAGTCGCAACTTTCAGATCAGCTCTATGCCGAAATTGGACGGGTTGAAAAAGTCTCTCCACGAAATGAAGAAGACTTTAAAAAGTTTTCATTCACGGCAAATGGAATTACCAAAGAATCTGATGGTTTAAATTATATTGACCTACGTTATCAATTTACGCCGTCACTCAAGGGCGAATACTACTTTGGTAATTTAGAAGATCTCTACAACAAGCACTATGTTGGACTTGAGCATAATTGGAAACAACCTAATTTTGCCCTCACCTCTAAGTTTAAATACTTCAATGCAAAAGATGATGGCAATACTTTTGATATTGATGCGCAAAACATCGGGGTGCTAGAAACACTTAAAGTAAAAAATCATACCTTTGGTTTGGGTTACCAGCAAATTATTGGTGAGTCGGCGTACCCATTACCAGATGGTTTCTTACCAGAAACCTATTTCATTAACTGGAATGCTACTGGTTTCTTTAAAGAAGACGAAAAGTCTTACCATGTCATGTATGGCTACGACTTTAAAGATTATGTTCCGGGCTTGAATGCAATGGTTAAATATGTCTATGGCCATGATTTTAAAGCGGCCAATGGCGAAAAAAATCATGAAACTGAGTCGAATGTAATTTTAAACTATACGTTTCAACAGCCATTCTTAAAGGGTATTGCCCTGCAATACATTCGTATTGATTACAACGTTAAACATGGTAATGACTTTGGTGAAGATCGCCTGTTTGTAAACTACACCAAAAAGTTTTAATAACTTTTGATTCAATTTAAGCGGGCCAATGTTGGTTCGCTTTTTTATATTAATTTCGCTCATAAAAAAACGCTCTTACGAGCGTTTTTAATTAATCTAGTAACTTAAGCAACATGCTTTTGTACAACAATCGAACCTACTGAATAACCAGCACCGAAAGATGAAATCACGCCATATTCACCATCATCCACTTCGTGGCCTGTACGGTGTAAAGCAATAATTACACCTGCTGAAGAGGTATTGGCAAACTCATCTAGAATAATTGGTGCACGGCTTAGATCTGCATCTTTACCAGCCACATATTTCAAGATTAATTCATTCATGTTGGCATTGGCTTGGTGTAACCAGAAACGCTTAATATCGTTTGCAGTTAACTGCATTTTTTCTAACTGTGCATTAATGATTTTTGCCACCAACGGACAAACATCTTTAAATACTTTGCGGCCATCTTGACGGAATAACTTGTCGTCAACCACTGCATCTTCGCTACGGTTTAAGAAACCAAAGTTATTGCGAATGTTATTTGAAAATTGAGTGAATAAATGAATATCTAAAATTTCAAAACCAGTCTTAGTAGTGGTTTCCTCAATAATAGAAGCGGTCGCCACATCACCAAAAATGAAGTGACAATCACGGTTACGGTAGTCTAAGTGACCAGATGTAATCTCAACATTCACTAATAAAACACGGCGAGCGCCTGAACGAATTGCATCTGCCGCTTGTTTCAAACCAAAAGTGGCAGCTGAACATGCCACGTTCATGTCGTAAGCATAACCTTGAATACCAAGTGCTGACTGGATTTCAATTGCCACAGCCGGATAAGCACGCTGCATGTTTGAACAAGCCAAAATCACAACATCGATATCTTCAGCAGTTACACCTGCATTTTCCATTGCCTGTTTTGCAGCAATAACGCCCCATTCAGCTTGAATTGAAAGTTCATCATTTGAACGTTCAGACAAACGCGGGCGTAAACGTGTTGGATCAAGAATACCCGATTTTTCAATCACGTAACGGCGCTTAATACCAGACGCTTTTTCAATAAATTCAGCACTTGAACCACGTAATTCTTCTAGTTCGCCTGCTGCAATTTTCTCTGCATTCTCTTGGTTATATTGTTCCACATAAGCATTTAAACTGTCGGCCAGTTCTTCATTAGAAATGATTTCTGTTGGGTGAAATAACCCAGTACCTGTGATACGAATGCCCATGTAAAACTCCTAAAAAAATGAATAGGGTCTGTTAATCTTTCATTTATAAATTGCGTTGTAGGCTAAACAAACGCATAAACAAACCCCGATCTATCTTAACTGATTCCCAAACGATCCCATAACTTTTGCAGTCGAGTTGGTGAAATAGGCATCTTGGTTTTCATCGGCTGAGAAAATAAAGAAATGCGAAATTCTTCCAACATCAAATACAATTCTTTGATTCTTGGATCATTTTTGAATTTAAATACCTTGTCCATCCATGGATCGACATCATCAATAGCGGCATGATCTCGCTGTAGATTATTTGGCAATCGGTCTAAACGCAATAGCAGCGCTTTTAAATAACGCGGATATTCCTGCCAAAGATCGACTGGTTGGCAGTAAACAAAGTTACCAAGTGACATGAGATCTAACTGATCTTCAATATCATCAATACTGCGTCCAAACACATCCGGATCAAGTACTAAAAGCTGACGACGAATTTGCTGCCATTGAATGTAAATATCACTTAACTGCTCAAGTGCTTGCTGACCATAACTCAAAAATTGCTTTTTGCCTTGTTCTACAAGTTGATTAAATTCATCAGCATTAATTGGCAAAGTCTTGATTGCCATCTGCAATGTTGCATAGACCAGCATCTGCTCAAGCTTAGCTTTATCGCCTAAAGGTGAATAAGCAAGCGCAAGTGGTTTTGAAATCTGCTTTTTCAACTGGCGAACCAAATCACCAAGCTGCATATGGACCAGACGAATAATACCTTCCCGATGCTGTTTAATCGCCTCTGACTGATCATTAAAGGTTTGTATAACCACACCGGACTCATCTTTCGTTTCAAGTTCAGCAAAAGTTTTGGTTGGTACTAAAGCTTGATATTGTTTAACAACAACACCTGTCACCTTTTGTGAAGCTTCAAAGGTAAAGTTTTCAGGGAAAGTTTTAAACTCGCCTTTTTGCTGTTTTACTGGACGATGAGTTTCAACACGACAGCGAGCTTTCAACTCAGCTAAATCACGGCCTTTGGCAATTAATTTACCTTTTTCATCAATGACCTTAATAAAAGGCACCAAATACGGATCTATTCGTTCAAATGAAAAATCTTTATCGGTAATTTGCTCACCGCGTAAAGCAAATGCAAGATAGCTAAAAATATGCTGTCGCAAATGTACCGCATCAATGCCCTGCATAAGCTTACGAGCTGTGTCAGGAATAGGCACTACATTACGACGTTTATCTTTTGGTAGAGCTTTTAATAGCGCTTCAATTAAATCTAAACGCCAGCCTGGAATACCCCAAGACCAGATGTTTTCATCAACTTGCGGCAATGCCTGTACCGGAATTTGAACCGTTGCGCCATCTTCATCATGACTTGGGTCAAAACGATATGTCGTTGCCAAGCGTAACTGGCCATTATGTAAATGATCAGGGAATTGCTGCGTGGTCGGACGGTCATTGAGCCAAAGCGCATCATCTTCCACGTATAAATAACGCGGATTTTTTGCTTCTACGGTTGCACGCCAGTCTTCAAAAATACGACGACTCGCAATTTCTTCAGGAATTTTCGACGCATAGAACTGATAAATCGTTTCTTCATCGACTACCAAATCGCGGCGACGTAATTTATCTTCAACTCGCTCTACTTCTTCAAGTTTAAGCAAGTTGTGTTTTAAAAATGGAGGAACTGTCCCCAGATTTCCTGTGGTTAATGCATCACGTAAGAAAATCTCATGTGCAGCAGGTTGATCAACTTTTTCAAAATTAACCAAACGCTTCGGTTCAATAATTAAACCAAACAATGAAATTTGTGCATAAGCATTTACAATACCGGCTTTTTTAGACCAATGCGGCTCGAAATAGTGATATTTCAATAAGTCGCGTGCAGCAAGCAAAATCCATTCAGGATCAATTTTTGCTAATGTACGTAAATAGACTTGAGAGGTTTCCACCATCTCAAAAGCCATCACCCACGCAGTATTGGTTTTGTGCAATGTGCTGGCTGGAAAAACTTTTGCCTTTTGCTGACGTACTGCCATAAAGGTATTACGTTCATCAGTTTTATTGGCAATAAAAGACAATAAACCTGTTAGTAACGCACGGTGCAAGTTTTCATAATTTGCAGGCTTTTCATTAAAACTAAGTTTTAAACCTTTGGCCAGCTCAACTAATTGCTGGTGTGTCTGTTTCCATTCACGTAACCGTAACCAACTTAAGAAATGCTGCTTAGCAAATTGACGGCGCTTGTTTTCCGACATTCCTGCTTCGCCTTTAGGATTTAAAGTATCCCAAAGTTTTAAATAAAACAGAAAATCTGAATCTGCTTCGCGGAACAATGCGTGCTTTTGATCAGCTTGCATTTGTTTATCTGCTGGACGTTCACGCGGGTCTTGAACTGCAAGTGCACTGACCACCACCAAAATTTCTTTGAGTACACCAAAATGAGCACCACCCACAATCATACGTGCGAGTCTTGGATCAATCGGCATACGTGCCATCATTTGGCCAACTTTGGTCAGTTCATTTTTCTTCTCGTTCAGCGCGCCTAACTCAATGAGCAACTTACGACCATCATTGACTAGACGGAAATCTGGCGGCTCAATGAAATCAAAGTTTTCCAGCTCACCTAAACCTAAGCTCTGCATTTGCAGAATAACCGATGCCAAGTTGGTTCGCTTAATTTCAGGTTCGGTAAACTCAGGACGACTTAAAAAGTCTTCTTCGCTATATAAACGAATACACACACCTGGAGCAACACGACCACAGCGCCCTTTACGTTGATTTGCTGCAGCTTGTGAAATTGCCTCAATCGGTAAGCGTTGCACGCGTGAACGGTAGTTATAACGAGATATACGTGCAAAGCCGCTATCAATCACGTAGCGAATATTAGGAACAGTCAGTGCAGTTTCTGCAACGTTCGTCGCAATAATAATACGGCGGCCCTTTCCACTTGGGCTAAAAATCTTTTGTTGCTCAGAAACGGCTAAACGCGCATACAAAGGTAAAATTTCGGTATGTCTCGGCCCGTACTTTTGTAAGGTTTCCTGCAATTCTCGAATTTCTTGCTCTGTGCTTGAGAAAATCAGAATATCTGCATGTTCTGGATGGCCTTTTTCCTCGGCATCAGCAAAGCATTCTTCTACAGCTTGTACGACTGCACGCGGCAGGTTTTCTTCAAAGTCGTCGAACTCGTCGTCATCACTACCACCAATATTCATTTCTGAAATTGGACGATAACGCACTTCAACCGGATAACTACGCCCTTCTACTTCAAAAATTGGTGCATTATTAAAGTAGTTACTAAAACGATTTACATCTAAAGTTGCCGAAGTCACGATGACTTTTAAATCTGGGCGTTTTGGCAGTAACTGCTTTAAATACCCCATAATAAAATCGATATTGAGTGAGCGCTCGTGCGCCTCATCAATAATGATCGTGTCATATTTAGACAAGAAGCGGTCATTTCCTAACTCGGCAAGCAAAATACCGTCGGTCATTAAACGGACAATCGAATCTTGCGAGCCTTGTTCATTAAAACGGATTTTAAAACCAATCGATTCGCCGAGCTTTTCGCCGACTTCTTCTGCAATACGCTGCGACACACTACGTGCAGCTAAACGACGTGGCTGGGTATGACCAATCATACCAGTCAAGCCACGCCCTGCTAACATTGCAATTTGAGGGAGCTGAGTAGTTTTCCCTGAACCTGTTTCACCAGCCACAATAATGACCTGATGCTTTTGAATCGCTTCTATTAAACGGTCAGCATATTGGGTAACAGGAAGATCCTGATTTAATTTAATTTTTGGTAAGCGTTCAAAACGTTGTCTAACTTTTGCATTAGACTGTTCAAATAATTTTTCAATCTCTACAGTATTGGCTTTTTTATCTTTACGTAAACGATTTAAACGGTAACGATCTCTCGCCATCACCCATTGATCTATATTTAAACCATTCAGCACAGATAAATTTTCCTGAAAATTCAACAATCCTCTATTTTACGCCTTAATGACCATAAGGTAAAACAATTGGTTTTTTATATATTTTTAATTTTTTTACATTTCACCCTTGAATTTTTAATATGTAAGCTTCATGTTGTTAAGCAAGTTTCTTTTACTATAACTGTCATTTGATTTACATGTTTTTGCAGTCAAATCGAATACAGTATTTGGGGACTTAAAAATCGAAAATTTCATACTTATTCAATTTTCCGATTTTAGTCATGTAAAAATACTATTTCCCCAATAAAGAATTTTTATTTATTCTACATCTCGTAAACAAGTTTAAATATAAACCTCAATCATGGAGACAATGATGAGCTTGATTAATACTGAAGTTAAACCTTTCCAAGCAACTGCTTACCACAACGGCCAATTCATCGAAGTGAACGAAACTAACCTTAAAGGTAAGTGGTCTGTTGTATTCTTCTATCCTGCTGACTTCACTTTCGTATGTCCTACTGAGCTTGAAGACTTAGCTGATAACTACGCTGAATTCCAAAAATTAGGCGTGGAAATCTACGGTGTTTCTACTGACACTCACTTCACTCACAAAGCTTGGCACGACACTTCAGACGCGATCAAGAAAATCCAATACCCATTAATCGGCGATCCAACTTGGACTCTTTCTAAAAACTTTGACGTTTTAATCGAGTCTGAAGGTTTAGCTGACCGTGGTACTTTCGTTATCGATCCAGAAGGTAAAATCCAAATCGTTGAAATCAACGCTGGCGGTATCGGTCGTGACGCATCTGAACTTCTTCGTAAAGTAAAAGCTGCTCAATACGTACATTCTCACCCAGGTGAAGTTTGCCCAGCTAAATGGAAAGAAGGCGAAGCAACTCTTGCTCCATCTATCGACCTAGTTGGTAAAATCTAATCTCTCTTAGATTTTAAAAACCTAAAGAACCATCCTTTATCGGATGGTTCTTTTGTTTTGAATAAGCACATCACATTTTCTACTGATACTTTTACAATTCTGCCCTTCCCCGTTACCTAAACATTGAGTAATGTCAAATAAACAACTGGTTAATTTTTGAGTACGTTTGATATGAAATAAAGGGGTGCATTTATGGCGAATACAGCGGTCGTCACTTCATGGAAATACAATGCGACATCGCGTCATTTAAAAATCTTTTATAGCGATGGCTCAGGAGATCTTTATCATCCTGTTCCTGAGTTTGTTTATGACAACTTATTACGTTCAACCGATAAAGCCGCCTTTGTACACAAATACTTAGAATTTAATTTGCACTTTACTCGACTCTCTTTGGTGATTGCCTCATAAAATTATAAAAAAGGCCTGTTCAAAACAGGCCCCTACTGGAATATGAAAAATTATTTCAGCATAACTATTTTGTGACCACTAAACACAAACCTGCGCCGACAGGCAAAATGCTGCTCATATAATCCGGATCTTTTTTAATTAAAGCTATAAATCGATTTACTTCTGCCGCATGAGATATCACATTATCGACAACTAAAACCCCACCTTTAGGCTTCATTAGGCGTTTTAAATCTGGCCAATAATTTTCATATGCATCACGTTCAGCATCTAACAAAATAAAATCAAATTTTTCCTGAGCTGCTTTTAAGTAATCGGCTGCATCTCCTACCCAAAATTGAACAATTTCACTGAGCTCTAACTCAGCTACATGACGTTTTGCCTCTGCACTTCGCTTTGCATCAATTTCAACTGTAATGACTTGCCCACCAGTCGCTTGGGCAGCTTCGGCAAGCCACAAAGTTGAATAGCCTGTTGAAGTGCCAATTTCCAAAATAGACTTGGCTTGCTGCATACGAATAAGCTGGGAAATTAGCTGAGCAGATTCTACTTCTATATTACGATACCGTTGTAAACGATCGGATTGCTGCGAGTCATGCTGTTTAAAGGTGTCATATAAATCAGCAACTCTTTGTAAGAAAATAGTATTTGGCATCTATTTTACTCCTTCTTTATATGACAGCCGTTTTATTTAAGTACTTTGTATTAATTTAAAACGCGGTACGACGCTACCATCACTCATTTGCACGGTTTCAGTAAACATATCAAGTGGTCGAACCCAAGTTGAATAATCACCATATAAACATTGATAAACGACCAATTCCTCTTCAGTTTCACTGTGTTTTGCTACAGAAAAAACTTGATAGAGATTACCTTTATAATGCTGATAAATGCCGCGTTGCAATGACATGAAAGTACCTTTTAATGTTATGACATAAAATCTTTACAGCCATATAACATATATAAATTTTCAAACACTTTCACTTTAAAATACTGCAAAACTAAAAATGAAATTAAGATGCTCTTTCTGTACTTTCTTAACTTACGCGTTGTTGCAAACCAACATTCAAAAAAACGATTAAATTCATAAAAACATACTGTTTTACCTATTCATTGTTTTAACGTACTATGCATCTATTGAAAGAATTTGGATGCATTGGAGTAAAAAACAGATGTTAGATCAAAACATTAAAACTCAATTAAAAGCTTACCTAGAACGTTTAGAAAGTCCAATCGAATTAGTTGCTGCTTTAGATGAATCAGATAAAGCTGCTCAAATTAAAGAATTAGTAACTGAAATCGCTGAGCTTTCTGACAAGGTAACAGCCCGTTTTGATGGTAACAATACACGTCGTCCAAGCTTTGGTGTGGCTAAAGCAGGTGAACAGCCTCGTGTATTCTTTGCAGGCTTACCAATGGGCCATGAGTTTACCTCTTTGATCTTGGCTTTGTTACAAGTGTCTGGCTATGCACCTAAAGTGTCGGATGAAGTTTTAAATCAGATTAAAGGCTTAAACCTCAAAGCCAACTTTGATGTATTCGTATCATTAAGCTGTCATAACTGTCCGGATGTGGTACAGGCGCTTAACCTGATTGCCATTTATAACCCGAACACCACGGCAACCATGATTGATGGTGCATTCTTCCAAGACGAAGTGGAACAACGCAAAATCATGGCTGTACCGATGGTATTCCAGGACAATGAGCACATTGGTCAAGGTCGTATGACCCTTGAAGAGATTGTGGCAAAACTTGATACCAACTCGGCTGAAAAAGACGCAGCAGCACTCAATGCCAAAGATG
>NZ_JAKTIJ010000019.1:0-6428 GCF_027855275.1 Acinetobacter sp. AOR12_HL
AGAGGTGGATCAGGAAATTTGAACAACACTTATAAGTGATATTTTGCTCCCCAAATGATGTTATAAACATCAATATATGGAGTATTTTATGGCACGTAGACCAAGAAGAAATCATTCAAATGATTTTAAAGCTAAGGTAGCACTTGCTGCGATTAAAGCAGAAAAAACACTTGCTGAATTGAGTGCTGAATTTGATGTTCATCAAAACCAAATTATCGACTGGAAAAATCAACTGATTTCAGCTTCCTCGCAAGCTTTCGATCAATCAAAAGCTCCAACAGAACCACCCATCGATCTAAAAAAACTACATGCAAAAATCGGTGAGCAGGCATTAGAAATTGATTTTTTAGAAGGTGTGTTGAAGAAACTGGGCCGCTTCAACCACAAAAGTTAATCGATGACTCACTTCAGATTTCAGTATCTAAGCAAGCTCAGCTGCTGAAAGTCTCCCGTGGTTGTTATTACTATCGCCCAAAACCTGTGAGTGCATCAGATCTGAAGCTGATGCGGTGTATGGATGAGTTACATATGCAATACCCTTTTGCAGGTAGCCGTATGATGCGTGATTTGTTGAATCGTCAAGGACATCATATAGGACGACGTCATACACGTACTTTAATGAAGAAAATGGGCATTAATGCGTTATATTGCAAACCAAATTTAAGCCAGGCTAATCAAGCTCACCGCAAATATCCATATCTGCTCAAAGGATTGGCTATTCAGCGCAGTAATCAAGTGTGGTCTACGGATATAACGTATATCCCTATGGCAAAAGGCTTTGTTTATTTATGTGCTGTGATTGATTGGCATAGCCGCAAGGTACTTGCGCATAGAGTATCGATTAGTATGGAGGTTACATTTTGCATAGAAACATTAAATGAAGCTATTGAAAAATATGGTCGACCTGAAATATTTAATACAGACCAAGGCAGTCAGTTTACCAGTGATGCATTTATTGATGTATTGAAATCAAATGACATCCAAATCAGCATGGATGGTAAAGGTCGATGGGTTGATAATGTGATGGTTGAACGATTATGGCGGAGCGTTAAATATGAAGAGGTGTATCTCAAAGCCTACAGCAATGTTTTGGATGCGAAGAAGCAATTAAACGCATATTTTGAATTTTATAATTTGAAACGACCTCATTCGAGTCTGGACAAAATGACTCCAGATGAGTTTTACTATGACCAGCTACCACAACAAAATAAGGTAGCTTAACTAGAGCAGAGTATCACTTATAAATAAGCTTTTAGTTGTTCAAACATGTGGGACCACCTCTCATGTTCATTGAACCAATACGAAGCATGGTGCTGTCAAAGTCATATCCAAAGAAGGTGTCGGAGCTAAAACGCTTTGCAGCTTCAGGATTGGCAAAAATCTCAGTGCTGTGATGATCGTTTAAATATTCACTTGCAGCGACAAGGAAGCCCGCTGTACCACACGCAGGGTCACAAATGGTATCTGTGGGTTTTGGTTGCATCAGCTCCACAATCATCTTGATGATATGGCGAGGAGTACGGAACTGACCGTTTTGACCTGCTGAAGCGATCTTACCAAGCATGTATTCGTAAATATCGCCCTTGGTGTCTTTATCGTCCATTGGCACATCGGCAACCAAATCCACCACCTTGGTTAAAAGCGCAGGCGTAGGAATGGTAAAACGTGCATCTTTCATGTGATGGCTATAGGTGGTTTCGTCTTCAGCACCTAAGTTTTTAATGAAGGGAAAGACTTCATTGGCAACGGTGTTATATAGCGTTGCGGCATCACCCAAAGTAATGAACTTTGACCAACGGAGATGATCTTGCTCTGCGGTGAAAATTGGATGTTCTACTGGCTTCTTTAAACGGTTGGCTTTCTTTTCTTTGGTGATCTGAATTTCATCGAGTCGGCGAATAAATAGCAAATAAGTCATTTGCTCCATGACTTCTAAAGGATTAGAAATACCACCACTCCAAAATGCGTTCCAAATCTGGTCAATTTTACTTTTAATTTCGCCTGTAATCACGTAGATGACTCTCAAATTTCTTTGGCTCTATTCTCTTTGATTTCAAAAGTAAAAGCTATATGATCACATTAAAGACCAGTATAGGTCATAAAATTAAAACACTTTAAATCTGGTACTACTCTATGACTAAATTTAATGAGAAGAATCGAAAGCTTTTAGCAAATGTACATGCAATAAAACAATCCGAATTGTCTAGTTTCTTTGATACCCGAAAATTTATAAATTCAACATTAGCGCATCAGATTGCGGTAGGTGCAGCTCATCACTACAAATTTCATAGTGATAGTACCTACATACAGCAAATACTTTCATTATTTGAATTTGGTTCAATTGATTACTTAAAAGCCGTTAGATGGTTTGAGTATCGTACAAATACAAGCTTAAGTATTGTCGATAGAAAAATTAAGAAGAATCCCGAGAATACCATAAATGATGAGAACTATCAGTTATTTGGGGAGTTTATAAAATCATATAAAGGCTCTTTACCAACGATAAAAGGGAAAGGAACTAATAAAATTGATCCAAAAAGCAAAACATTAAGTAATAAAAAAATGAATGTTATTAGAGAATCTCGGGACTCTTTAGACCTTATAGATGGGGCATCCTCAATGTATATTGGAGGACAACGTGTTTATGGTGGCTATGGCACTGGAAAAAGAAAGTGAAAGAAATGCTTTTTAAGGGAGTAACTCTTTAGGGCTCGATTCCAGAGCTAGAGCGATTTCATAGAGTTTTTCGACAGTGAGATTGTTGACCTCACCACGTTCAATACAATACGCCCCATATAGCTCCGATCAATTCCACATTGAAGTGCAAGAGATTCTTGAGTGATTTTCAATTCAGTTCATTGAAGATATCCTAAGCTAGGTACAACAGAGATAGGAGCGTTAGATTATGAAACCTATCATAGATTGAATGAACTTTAGAGCCTGTAAATTATTTTTTATGCTACTTCACTCTGGTATGTCTGATCTATTTGTGAAGTCCAGGCTTTTGAATAGATATTCGGATTACTATAGTCAATATTAGTGTTTAGCTTTAAATCAGTTCTATCCTTTATTATTTTGATTGCTGTGGTATAGCACGAATAGGAATGACTGGTATGGTACGAACAGGATTGACTGGTATGTTTATGCAGGAATATGCAATTAATGAAACTATCACAGCAGAGTGCCCATTTTTTTATTCTCTTGGCATTTTCTAGTTCAATACAGATTTTTTTAATTTGTGCGCTTGTTAACTTCTGCTGTGTAAAGATAAGAAAAGCACAAAATGCCTCATGATTTTTATTTTTATGTATATCGATGAGATAGGAAAAAAAATTTTTGATTTTTTAAGTCTAATTTTAAGAACAATAGTTTTCGCCCTTGAGCTGTGGCAACAAACAGTGTTGTGTAGGTCACAGTCTCAGATATCTTATTTAACATAATCAAGATTATACGAAATGAACATGTAACTCCAAAATAGAAATGTCCGGTTTCTCCAAAGTAAAAATGTCCGCTTTTAGAATATGCACTTTTGCGATTATCGAAGTGGACTGTTTGATATGTTGGTGTCTATGTCGGATAAAGAACTTAAACGATTGTCGGTCTTGCAAGAAATTTGTGATCAACGCATTAGCCAGTCTCAGGCTGCTCAGCTACTTCATATTTCAGAGCGTCAAATCAGACGCTTATTGCAAAAATACAAAGCTCAAGGTCCAGCTGCGTTAGCCCATGCGGCACGTGGCCAAACCAGCAACTCTAAGATTCCTGAAGAACTTAGACTGAAGTGCCTCAATATTGTCTCTAATCAATTTCATGGTTTCGGACCCACCTTAGCCCATGAAAAGTTGACCAGCATTCATGGCTTTGATATTTCCGTGGAAACATTGCGTTCCTGGATGATTGCAGCCAATTTGTGGATTCCTCGCTCTAAACGCCTGAAACGACCCTATCAGCCTCGATATAACCGAGATTGTTATGGTGAACTGATCCTGGCCAGGCTATCATCGGCGAAGTTTGGTTGAAACCAAGATACATTGCATCAAATTATTGGGGGATAAACTCAGTGCGAGATATTTTCAAAGCCAAGTCAATGAGATTCATGCACGTATGGTAGTATTAAATAAATTTACGGACTTAGGCAGACCACATACCCGAGTTGTCACTTAAATTTGAGTAGATATGAGAAGTCTTAACTTTTAAATCTTGAAATCCCAAAGCAATCATAGAGTCCTTGAGCTAAAATATATTGGACTCTCTGCGAACCTCAAATGAGGTTCAGCTATTCGAGGGATTGCGGACATCTATCGAACGTTCGATCTCAAACACTATGACGTCAAGATCGGGTACTTAAAATTATCAAAATGATAAAAAGAAGAAATTTAAATGGTTAAATGAAAAATCATGTAAAAAGACTAAAAATCTTGCAATAAGTACAAGGGCAACGTAAGATCAGCAGTGAAGTCATTTTAAATTCCTTGTACTGCAATTTGCATTACATGGAACAAACCCACAATAGTTACCGCTATTGTGGGTCATTAGCCCTTTTTTTGATTAAGTTATAAGAAAAAAACCTCTATCATTCGATTGATTCTTTTATATAAATAATAAAGTAAATCTCTGTTTTCGATGAAATTTTATAAAGTTCAGTATTAGACCTGTAGAGAAAACTTATCAAAAGAAGTATTGGTTAATCTTTTTCTTCAACTTCTTCCTTAAACTCAAACAAATCATTCATCGTACAGTTAAAGTATTTACATAACTTATCAGCGACTGGCAATTCGATACGTATAGCACGGTCATAATACATACTTGTCAGCGTATTACGATTGATTCCTGTCGCATGCACCACTTCACTTAATTTTAAAATTTTTCTATCGCCCATGAGGCTAGATAACTTACAAGTAATCATATTTAAATTAATTTACAAAAAATAACTTGCTGTGGGTTATTTAAAGTTGTTGCCTGAGTAATACTTTGCTAAAATTAACCTACAGCAGGTTATTACAACTTATAGAAAGTATATTTTATCCATTTCAATTAAATTATAACTTTTTAAATATAAGGATTGAACCTGCATTAGATTTTTTTTGTGGAGATAACCGCCGTGTTAACAAATGAGTTATTAATCAGCCAGCAAGCTCGTGACTTAAGAGGTGGTCCCACATGTTTGAACAACTAAAAGCTTATTTATAAGTGATACTCTGCTCTAGTTAAGCTACCTTATTTTGTTGTGGTAGCTGGTCATAGTAAAACTCATCTGGAGTCATTTTGTCCAGACTCGAATGAGGTCGTTTCAAATTATAAAATTCAAAATATGCGTTTAATTGCTTCTTCGCATCCAAAACATTGCTGTAGGCTTTGAGATACACCTCTTCATATTTAACGCTCCGCCATAATCGTTCAACCATCACATTATCAACCCATCGACCTTTACCATCCATGCTGATTTGGATGTCATTTGATTTCAATACATCAATAAATGCATCACTGGTAAACTGACTGCCTTGGTCTGTATTAAATATTTCAGGTCGACCATATTTTTCAATAGCTTCATTTAATGTTTCTATGCAAAATGTAACCTCCATACTAATCGATACTCTATGCGCAAGTACCTTGCGGCTATGCCAATCAATCACAGCACATAAATAAACAAAGCCTTTTGCCATAGGGATATACGTTATATCCGTAGACCACACTTGATTACTGCGCTGAATAGCCAATCCTTTGAGCAGATATGGATATTTGCGGTGAGCTTGATTAGCCTGGCTTAAATTTGGTTTGCAATATAACGCATTAATGCCCATTTTCTTCATTAAAGTACGTGTATGACGTCGTCCTATATGATGTCCTTGACGATTCAACAAATCACGCATCATACGGCTACCTGCAAAAGGGTATTGCATATGTAACTCATCCATACACCGCATCAGCTTCAGATCTGATGCACTCACAGGTTTTGGGCGATAGTAATAACAACCACGGGAGACTTTCAGCAGCTGAGCTTGCTTAGATACTGAAATCTGAAGTGAGTCATCGATTAACTTTTGTGGTTGAAGCGGCCCAGTTTCTTCAACACACCTTCTAAAAAATCAATTTCTAATGCCTGCTCACCGATTTTTGCATGTAGTTTTTTTAGATCGATGGGTGGTTCTGTTGGAGCTTTTGATTGATCGAAAGCTTGCGAGGAAGCTGAAATCAGTTGATTTTTCCAGTCGATAATTTGGTTTTGATGAACATCAAATTCAGCACTCAATTCAGCAAGTGTTTTTTCTGCTTTAATCGCAGCAAGTGCTACCTTAGCTTTAAAATCATTTGAATGATTTCTTCTTGGTCTACGTGCCATAAAATACTCCATATATTGATGTTTATAACATCATTTGGGGAGCAAAATATCACTTATAAGTGTTGTTCAAATTTCCTGATCCACCTCT